>CANOID010000029.1 GCA_947565985.1 uncultured Lachnoclostridium sp. | reverse complement strand
TTTTATATATTTTTTATTGCAGTAACTGCATCATTAAACCAACTGCATTCAAGCTGCTCTACGCTGCCAGCATCGCTTGCAGCGGCAATTTCTGGTGTCATAGGGATTCTCCCAAGTACAGGTAAGTTATATTCAGCAGCAACCTCGTCTAAATGGCTTTTACCAAAAATTTCGATGTGTTCACCGCAGTGAGGGCATTCTGCATAACTCATGTTTTCAATTATGCCAGTGATTGGTATATTCATAAGCTGTGCCATTTTAACTGCCTTTGACACTATCATAGAGACAAGTTCTTGTGGTGAAGTTACAATGACTATTCCGTCCACAGGTATAGATTGAAACACTGTAAGTGCAACATCACCTGTTCCTGGTGGCATATCTACAAACATATAGTCAACATCTGTCCATATTACATCTTGCCAGAATTGTTTAACGGTTCCTGCAATTACAGGACCACGCCATATTACAGGGTCAGTATTATTTTCAAGTAAAAGGTTTACAGACATAGTCTGTATGCCAGATTTGCTCATTACTGGATAAATGCCATTCTCATCACCCATTGCACGTCCAGTTATTCCAAATGCTTTTGGAATGGAAGGACCTGTGATATCTGCATCCAGTATAGCGGTATGATAACCTTTTTTTTGAAAACTGACAGCAAGCATCGAAGAAACCATCGATTTACCTACTCCTCCTTTGCCACTTATAACACCTATAACTTTTTTAATACTGCTGTCTTTGTGCGGTTGCTCTAACAAGCTTTTCGGGTCTCTGCTTTCGCATGATGCACTACAGTTGGAACAGTCATGGTTACATGTTTCGTCACCCATAATTATAATCCTCCTAAATAAAATAATTAATTGTTTTTATGATATATAGTATATCACTCTAATAAAAAAAATCAAATTTCTAGTTCTAATTATAGTTATAAAGTGAATATAAATTTGTATGAACTTATGCTTTATAGGTTAAGGATGGAATGGAGGGATTTGATGAGCCAGTACAGGCGGATTGTCTCGTATCTTTACCAGTACTTAAATGGTGAGAAAGGGCAGAACATAGGTTATGTAAGACTTGAGCAGAAAGGCAGACAGTGCAGGATTGCAGTTCAGATGAGGGCGATGGAAACTAATTTTATGCCAGAAGTATGGCTTTTTAAGCAAAAATCTGCGAGTATAGAATACATTAGTATAGGCAGGCTTCTTGCATATTCAGGAAATTTACAGATAAAAACCGTTACTAATACAGATGATGTCTGCTCAAGTGGACATCCTGCCAGCGACTTCGACGGAGCTATAATTTATATAAGTGATAAAGAATACTATGCTACAACATGGACAAATGAAAGTATTTATATAGGCGAAAAGATTAATATGTCAAGTAAGAATATACATAGCAGGGTAAAAGAAGAACAAAGCATTCATATAAATAGAAGTAATGAAAGCAATGAAGGCAACGAAAGTAACGAAAACGATGAAAGTGACAAAAGTAATAAAAGTAGTGAAAGTAATAAAAATAACGAAAGTAGCGAAAGCAATAAAAATAGTGAACAAAATACTAGTGATAATGAAAGCACTATAGATAAAGAGATACAAGATAATAAAACGTCACATAATGCAACATCAGAAAGTGAAGATATAAATGATAATAAAGTTTTAAATGATGATATTGCTGCTCTACATATAACAGATGTAGAACCTGAACCAGATATAAGGACACAGGATATAAGGGATGAAGATATCTGTGAAAGCAATACTATAACAGATAAAAAACCAGCTTATGCCTGTGGGGCGTGTCCATTTAAAAGTTATGATAAAAAAAATGAGGATTTTGGAATACGAATCCTTAAAAACTTTCCTGTTATGTACCCTTTCAGGTCAGGGGATATAGAAGAAAGTGTTAGGATTGAGCCAAAGGATATAGGGTGTATGCCAATACGTCTATGGTCTTTTGCTAATAACAGGTTTTTACTACATGGATATTATTGTTATAAACACCTAATTTTTGCACGTTTGCACAGGGGTTGTTATGCTTTAGGGGTACCCGGCATATACAGTGAGCAGGAAAGCAAAAAGGCAGCGTGTTTCTCATTTAATGAGTTTCAGCCTATAGGACCAGGAAAGACTATGTATGGTGTATTTGGATACTGGTTTACAGAAATTCATGTTTAAGTCCTATATCCTCTTTTATATCTTTTATATAAGTTCAGGATTTATATAAGTGTATAAAATATGGTCTTCCCATATCCCATTTATCTTGGCGAATGAATGAAGATAACCCTCCTCTATAAAATGAAGGCGGTTAAGAAGGTTTATTGATGGTGTGTTTTTAGGCATTACCATTGCTTCAATCCGGTGTATTGAAAGTTCTTTGCATATGATGGGGATAAGCTTGGTCAATGCTTCCTGCATATATCCTTTACCGCAGTATTCTTTGCCAAGTTTATATCCTATCATACAACTTGCAAATGCACCCTTTAATATATTGCTAAAACAGACTGTTCCAATTACCTTATCATGGTAATTATTAAGAAATATCCAATATCTTATATATGACTGTTTTATAAATGCATTATATTCGCAGGACAAGTTTGAACGCTGATATTCAAATGTATAAAATGTTTTTGTACGCTGTGGTTCATGTGGCTCTAAAAAAAGTTTATTTTTAACATAAAAATCCAGAACAAGACCTGCCATTGATGGATTTAAAATATTCAACGATAGTCTGTGTGTTGTGTATGTAACCAGCATATTAGTGCCATCCTTTCTTTATTTAAATGACCTTTGACTACATCACATAATAGTGATAGAATTATAAAAAGACAAAATTAATATATTTAGAATAATATATATGGAGATAAATGTAAATAATGCAAAAAAAACCACTAGACTGTAAATATATGGCAGAAGCTTTAAAACAGGCGAAAAAAGCTGCCTCAATAGGTGAAGTACCTATAGGGTGTGTGATAGTGTACCAGAATAAAATTATAGCAAGAGGTTATAACCGCAGAAATGTAGAAGCAAGTACACTTGCTCATGCTGAAATATCTGCAATTAAAAAGGCTGGAAAAAAGCTTGGTGACTGGCGACTTGAAGAGTGTACAATGTATGTAACTCTTGAACCGTGTCCAATGTGTGCAGGTGCAATAGTACAGGCACGTATACCACGTGTAGTAATTGGCACCTTAAATCCAAAGGCTGGATGTGCAGGGAGTATAATTGATTTATTTCAGATTAAGGAGTTTAACCATCAAGTGGAAAAAGACACAGGTATTTTAGAAGAAGAGTGTAGTAACCTGATGAAAGATTTTTTTAAAGAGCTGAGAAAGAAAAAGAAAAAAATAGCTCCAGATACTTGACATAGTTGCCATTCATATGTATAATAATAGAGCATATGAAATTTAAGATTTAATATTTAACACTTGTTTAAAATTTCCGTGCTAGCCGGGGAGTTAGCGGTGCCCTGTACCTGCAATCCGCTATAGCGGGGGTGATGTTCTGCCTAGGACTTATTATTTGTGGAGCTGCCCTTGGAAAGTGGCGTTGACGTTCTGGTCTTGCGCAATGGAAACCCATGAACCGTGTCAGGAGGGGAACCTAGCAGCACTAAGTGGGAGCTTCTGTGTGCCGTAAGGTAGCTGGAGCCGAGCAGGCTGCCAAGGTAACGTCTGTAGTGATGTTTTCAAAGCAGGATGCACGGATTAATTATATATATGGTATTTTGAGAATAAGGCTGGTTTATAACTGGTCTTTTTTATCTTATTAGGAGAAACATTGGGAGGTGCGAATTGAGTGTAGAGCTTAAAATAAACAACAGCAGCCAAATTGCTAAAGGCACCGAAATATATACAGAGGGAAGTAAAATTTCGTCTATTGGGCTTGTTGTAAAAGGGACAATACGTATAAGTACAGAGGGAATAAATATTATTACTGGTCCAGGCAGTTTTATGGGTCTGTGTGATTTGGCAGTAGGAGTATATAGGGTTACATATACCGCAGATAGCAATGCAGTAGTATATGCATTTCCAGTGATGGGGTTTAATCAGGCTGTAAAAGCTTTTATAAAAGCTAAACAAGACTATGCTATGCTGATGTTTTCCACGCTGGGTAAACATATTGGTGAGCTGGCGCAGACACATGATGCTATGAAAGATATGGCTGAGAAGATTTATAGTTTTATAAAATCTGCCAGTGAAAGATTTAATGAAATATCAGAAAAAGCAGGGGTAGATGCAAATAATATAACTATGGCAGATATCACACAGTACAGTAATAGAAAAAACTTTGGTGTGGACAGTGATAAGATTTTATACTACAAGACATGTTGTGATATACCAACAGATATCCAGAAAGCGTTTTTAAATGCAAATATGTTGATACCTGTGTATAATATTACAGATGAGGTTGCACTTATAAATCGTATGGTATCTCAGTGTGTGTCAGATGCTGCTTATATTAAAGAATTGGCAGGGCTGCTTATAAAAAATGAGGACAGTTTGTATGTGAATGTGCTTAAATTAACAAAGACCCTACAAAGAATGAATATTTCTACATATGATGTAGTCTCTCTATTTGATGACATTATTGAAAATGTTAATTTACTCGAAAACTTGTTATATGCCAATGGTTGTGCCAGTCTTGAAATTGAACGAGCAGTTATAGAAGATGCATATTATGCACTTATAAATGGCAGTGCAGTTCAAAATAGTGAAGAGGAGAGTACACAAAATAGTACTGTAGAGTTAGAAGACGGCTATGCAGATATATCTGTGCTTAATGGAGCACTTGAGTTTATATTGAATTATTCTGAGATAGATGCAGAAACAGCAAAGCAGTTTAGTAGTTTTATTAACGACTTTATTAATCTTAATGATAAAATGGCAACAGATGATAATACAAGGACTTTACGAAGAAATATTATAAAGATTTTTTATGACTTGTATAAATGCGTATTTTTAAAGCATTATAAATCAGAAAAAGAGACACCTATAATTATAGATTTGTTTTTAAAGTATGGCTTTATAAGCGAGAAACTGGTTTCTGATGAAATTAAAAGAGTGCTTCTTACACTGGATGAAACTTATACAGATAATGATAATGGACCTTGTACGGTCTATAATATGAAAGAGTGGCTTATAGAAGTCTATGAAGGTAGAAAAGAGCCTTCAAAAAGTGAATTTGATATGGATTATTTTGAAAATCTGCGTGATATGCGTAAAACAGGACGTATTACAGCAGAGGAGGAACAGAAACTTTTAAAGGACAGTGATGCAAAACTTTCATATGAGATAGATAATATGTTTAAAACAAATCACCGTTTAATATATGGACAAGTTTCTGTGTTTGTACCATTCCTTTATACAGAGGGGTGTCTTGGACAGTTAGACAGATGTTTTCTTTCAAAGAATAATATAAACAACGCTGTAAAAAGCCTGCTTGAAATTGACTTTTCTGCATTTTATCGTGAAAGGCTTTTTACAGAGAAAATGGATATAATTAAAAAAGAATATATAATGGAAGAAGTATTTCCAGACTTTATAGTATTCCCTGCGTTTGGGAGCAATGGCATAATGTGGCAGGAGATAAGCAATAGAAAGAGAAATTCTAAAGGACGTTTTCTTATGCCAGCGTTTCTTGGTGCAGATATTAATTCAGTTATGATAAAACTGTTTGGACGTTTCAGATGGGAGCTTTGCAGAACTATACAAGGAGCATCATGGAATAATATACAACTTAAATCACTTACCAGTGAATACAGTGATTTTGTACAGTTTTACCGAAAGAATAGGGAACTTTCGGACGATAAAAAAGAAAAACTTAAACTACAGATACAAAAAAGCCGCAATAATACAAAAGAAGTATTTGTTATTGACTATGAAAACTGGATAAAACTTGAATCTAAAGGAGGGCTGTGTCTTAACAAGCCAGCCCGAGAGATACTTGCAACGTATTGTCCATTTTCAAAAAATATAAGAGATAAGATTAAGGAACAGCCGTTATTTAGGGATGCCATGGCACGATTTGAACGTGAGCGTGGCAAAAAGTGTAAAGAATACGATTTAAAATTCCGTGTATGGAAAAAAGATAAGGTAGAAGTACCACAGGAAGTATTAAATACGAGAGATTTCTACCTTGAAAAATAGTATTTATACCCAGCCTCCGTCAAATTTTATAACCTGACCTGTAAGGTAGCTTCCACTTTCTGCAAGCTGGTATATAAATTCTGCCACTTCTTCAGGAGTGCCAAGACGGCAGGCTGGAATTTCTTCTGTTATGCTTTTGATTTCTTCGTTGCTTAGGAAACTGTTCATATCAGTGTTTATTATTCCACAAGCAACAGCATTGACTTGTATATTACTTGGGGCAAGCTCTTTAGCAAGTGCCATTGTAAAAGAATTGACACCGCCTTTAGTCGCAGAGTATGCCACTTCTGTGGAAGCACCAGTGCATCCCCATACAGATGATATATTAATTATTTTGCCTGCTTTGCGTCTAAGCATCATAGGTATTGCAAGCTTGCTGCAATAAAAAACAGAGCTTAGATTAGTGTGTATAATGCGTTCCCACTCTTTGGGTGTCATATCTTGTAAAAGACCAGTATATGATACTCCTGCATTGTTCACTAAAATATACGGCTCTTTGCCCTCTTTGTCGATAAGTTTAAAAAATTCTGTTACATCGTTGTAATTCCCCATATCTCCGGTGTATATGGTACAGTGAATATTGTATTTTTCTGCTTCTTTTCTTAATGCAATAAGCGAGCTAGTGTTTTTAATACAACTTACAGCAATATCATATCCCATACTTGCAAATTTAATAGCAGCAGCACGTCCAATGCCACGAGCTGCACCTGTAATTATAGCAGTTTTTCTATTCATAAAAAATCCTCCATTAAAAAATAATAACTATTATATCATATATTAAAAAATAATGGACTATTAGTCCTTGACCAAAGTCATGTATTCTAGTAAAATTAAACTAATAAATATTAATAAGGAGGAAAATTTATGAAAAAACGGATTTTATCAGTGCTGTTGGCAACTGCTATGGCAACTGGCTTAATGCCAAGCATAGTCTTAGCAGATGAAACAGTGAATGCGGAGGTGCGCTACAGCATAGACTTAGGAAAGTCGTGGACTGAAGCAGGGCTTTTAGATACACTCCAATCTTCTGTAGTAGGTGCAGCAGACAATGTACAGATTGAGCTTATGCAAGATATTACATTAACTACAGGCAATTGGAGTAACAGCCTTCAGACTATTGCTAAAAAAGGAAACAGTAAATGGGCAATAGATGGAAAGGGACATACTATTAAGAGAGGTTCTGGGCTTAACACAGGACTGTTTAGTGCAAGTGAAGCAGGCAGCGTTGTAACATTTAGAAATATTACTATTGATGGTGGTGCAAGTTGGCAGGGCGAGAATCCAGCAACACGTACAAACAGTGGAATTTCATTAGGTCAAGATGCAAGTTTAGTTTATGTATCTGGTGGTGCAACAGTAGTGCTTGACAGTGGTGCAGTCCTTCAAAATAATGATGTAAGTGGAAGTGATGAGGGTGCTGCTGTTATGGATGGTGGCTCTAATGGGGCTGGTACACTCGTTATGAACAGTGGATCAGAGATTAAAAATAACTGTGCAAAAAATGGTACTGCTGTCTATGTCTATAATGAAAACTCTGTTTTCCAGATGAACGGTGGTGAAATATATGGAAACTATGCTTCATCTGATGGCGGTGTTGTATACAACAAAGGTACTTTTGAAATGAAAGGCGGAAAAATCCGTGACAATATGGGTGGAGGTGTATCTGTACATAATGCTTCACTTAATATTCCAGGAAGTCCTTTAATCATAGGAAGTAGTGACAACGGCACAACAGCCGTAACTTATGTCAATGTAACAGGTGTAACTCTTGACAGCACTTCTCTTACATTTACAAGTGCTGGTGAGAGTAAGCAGCTCACCGCAACCGTTGTACCAGCCACAGCAGAAAATAAAAATATAACATGGGTGTCAAGTGATACAAATGTTGCAACTGTAGATGCTGCTGGAAAGGTTACAGCAGTTGCAAATGGAACATGTACTGTTACAGCAATTACAGAAGATGGCAATATAATGGCTGTATGTAAAGTAACAGTAAACATTCCGGCAGCAGTAGTAAGTGCTGCACCAACAATAGTTCCAACAGTTGAACCAACAGTAGTTCCAACAGCTACACCAACTTTCATTCCAGTGGTATCTGCTGAGCCAACAGTAATTCCAACATCAGAACCAGTAGTATCTGCTGAACCAACAGTAGTTCCAACATCAGTTCCAGTAGTATCCGCTGAACCAACATCAGTTCCAGTTGTTGAGCCAACAGCAGCTCCGGTTGACGAAACATTTGTTTCAAAGAAAGAGCAGAAGATGAATGCATTAGCATTAAACGCAGAGCTCGAAGCAGCTCAAACTGGTAAAGAAATCACTGTTACATGGGGTCAGACAGATGATGCAGAAGGATACAATGTATATGTACAGTACTGTGGCAAAGTATTTAACGATAAATCATTAAATTCTGTAAATGATGGAGAAGTTACAACGATAACTGTGAAAAAGGTAAATGGGAAAGAATTGGATAAAACAAAGAGTTATAAGGTTTATGTTGTTGCATATAAAACAGTAGATGGCGAAGAAGTAATACTTGGTAAAAGCATTATTGCTCATTTCGCAGGAAGTAAAAATAAAAGATATACTGATGTGAAGAATATAAATTTAGATAAGAGCTCTTATAACCTTGGAGTTGGAGAAACAGCACAGATTGATGCAAACGTAGTGCTTAAAAACAAAGATAAAGAAGAACTCTCTGAAAATCACACAAGGCAGTTCCGCTATGCAACGAATGATAAGTCAGTAGCAACAGTATCAAAGTCAGGAGAAATTAGTGCAGTAGGAACAGGTTCATGTACAATTTATGTATATGCTAAAAATGGATGCACAAAGACAATTAATGTATCAGTAGATTAAAATATCTATTATTTTCAAAAGATAACGAAGGCTGTCATACTATTTTGTGGCAGCCTTTGTTACCGTTTGTTAGAAAGGAGCGATTGTGGTGGAAAAGGAAAAACACAGGGATAAGGCGGCGAAGCTTTTTAAAGAGGGATACAACTGTTCCCAGTCAGTTTTTGGAGCATATGCAGATGAATATGAAATAGACCCTGAGCTGGCATTTAAAATTTCTGCATCGTTTGGTAGCGGTATGGGGCGTATGCGTGAAGTATGTGGTGCAGTATCAGGTATGTTTATGGTTGCGGGTTTAGAAACTGGCACAGCCGTGGGTAAAGATTTTGCTGGCAAGAAAGCTAATTATGATATGGTACAGAAGCTCGCAGGAGAGTATAAGAAAAGTAATGGCTCAATTATTTGTAAAGAACTTTTAGGGCTTGTACCAATGCAGGATGGTAGTTTTATAAAACATCATGGAGCAATGACACAAGAGGATAAAAAAGAGCTTCTTGCAGCAGGATTTGAGGATACAAAACCCGCTGAAAGAACAGGGGAATATTATAAAAAGCGTCCATGCTTATCACTTATTATGGAAGCTTGTGATATACTAGATAGGACATTTTTTGAAGAAGAATAACAGTAAAAAAGGATGTGTAGAATTTACACATCCTTTTTAATATTATTTTGTGATTTTTACATTATCACTTAAACCTTTAGCTTTAATAATCGTTCTATACTCTTTAACTTTACTGCTAGGTACTTTAATTATTGCTTTGCTATTTATTCCTTTAAATGCGTTTTTACCAACTGTTTTATCAGTAAGTTTTTTTGTTTTTATAGTAATATATTTTAGTTTTTTACAACCAGTAAATGCGTTTTTACCAATTTTCTTAATATTTTTACCAATTGTGAGTTTTGAAAGCTTCTTATTCTTATTGAATCCATTCTCAGGAATAGCCGTAACTTTATAATTTATATCATTAATTGTAATAGTAGCAGGAAGTACTACGTTTTTAGTATCTTCTTTAGTACCTATATATTCTGCCGTCTTCTTGCCTTTTACAGATGTCACTTGATAATGAATACCGTCAATAGTAATCTTTTGACCTATATTAATTGGTCTTATTGTTGGTGTTGCTGATGGTGCAGGACTTGGTGTTCTTATTGGTCTTGCTGATGGCATAGGCATTGGTGTTATTGTTGGTGTTGCTGATGCTGCTGGTCTTGGTGTTCCTGTTGGTCTTGGCGTTCCTGTTGGTCTTGGTGTCCTTGTAGGTCTTGGCGTTTTTGTTGGTGTTGCTGATGATGTAGGACTTGGAGTTACTGTCGGCGTTGCTGACGGTGTAGGGCTTGGAGTTACTGTCGGCGTTGCTGACGGTGTAGGGCTTGGAGTTACTGTTGGTGTTGCGGATAGTGTAGGGCTTGGAGTTACTGTTGGTGTTGCCAATGGTGTAGGGCTTGGAGTTACTGTTGGTGTTGCCAATGGTGTAGAGCTTGGAGTTACTGTTGGTGTTGCCAATGGTGTAGAGCTTGGTGTCACCGTCGGTTTTGCCGATACAGTAATGCTAGTAGTTGCAAGTTCGGTATCACCTGATTTAATAGAAATGGTTGTCTTACCATCTTTTAAGCCTTTCACAATGCCATCATCTGTTACTTGTGCTACAGAAGTATCAGAAGAAGTATATTTCACTGAATCAGGCAGCCACAGTGTAAGCTTTTTAGAGCTATTTACAAGATTTACCCTTGGTGTCAATTCTGTCGTTTCACCTATAGAAATAGTATCCTTCCCTTCTAAACTATATCCTGCAATATAGGTATTGCTTACTTCTATTTTTTGCATTACATCTATTTGTACATCTTGCATCTTTTCATCCAAATTAGAACCAGAACAAAATTCTCCTGCTAACGTATTTGGATACTTTGCTGCCTCTGTATAAAAATCACCCAGTCCAACGTAAGTGTATTTTGGGTTAATCATGCTGGTATAATGTCCAGTCACTTTGCCAGATGTCTGATTAACCCAGTCTGCTTTTTCTCCATACCACTGATTAATTCCGTTTACCATGTTATTTCCCCAGTTGTATGCTAAATTTTCAGCATAGGAAGATACACCATTATATGTAACTGAAAATGTGTCTTTTTTATTAAGGCGGTCATGTCCAGATGATAAAAAACTATATGCAAGACCGCCTTCCATAGCACGAATTCTTGCAATGCTCTCCAAATCTTTAGACCACTTAATGGGAACATAATCCGCAGGAGTCAACTTAGTATCAGGTTTATCTGGATTTGGTACACCTGTATCGCAGGCCTCTTTGCGAATCTCATTAATTCTATCCAAAGCTTTTTGAGCTTGACTGTAATAAGAACCGTACACACCTAACATAGTACATCCATCTGAAGCAGTTGCCACATCTGTTTCTAAAATTGTCATTGCGTTAGCTTTTTTGTAGTAAGATGGTGTAATTAGAGATAGACACATAATACACGCCATAAGCCACGATATAAAGATTTTCTTCTTCATTTTTTTTATCTCCAAATATTAAGTTTTTGATAAATTAACTACCATAAAAATTATAAAAAATATTCTTAAAAAAGTCAATGCTATATAATTACGATACCTGCTCTGTATTCATCGGGACATATATTGTTACTAATTTGACGGTATATATCAGCCGCAAATATATCTTTTTCAAATATCTGCATTGCAAAATCTGTAAGTTTTTCGGCAGCATCAGCAGTTTTTGTTATTAGTTTAGTCTGCTTTATATTCCTTAAAATGTTGCTTTTATCTCTATTCATACCTAAAAGTCTGGCATATGGTGTTACTTGACAAGACATAATGTTATTTTTTAAGGACAGTGGGAGAGGTATATTAAAACTGTTTGTGCGAATATCTAATAAAATATGCAGCAGTGAGCGGGATATCCTGCTGTATGTATAATCTTTTGTTTTAAGTGTTTTTATAAATCCTGTGAAGTTGTCATAACAATCTATTTTATTTGCAATGCGATTTGCAAGCATATCTGATACATCAAAAAACTGTGCAAGTTCGTATATATTACTTCTCAGTTTGTAATAAAGTATATTTGAAAACATATCTTCGTTGATTTCAACTCTATCTATATTTTGTGAAAGTATTTGAAGCGTGCTTTCTGGTACAAATGCAGAAATTGCTTTAGTTGGATTGTGTTCTATTGCAAAGGCATTTCTAATGGCAGCAGCAGATATAAACTTATCTTTATTATTTTTATAGTCTTTACTGTTGTATCCGCTATCACACCTTTTTATCGTAAATGGTTTTACATTGCTTTTTAATAATTTTAATGCTTTTAAATATTCTATAGCGAGAATATCATTAGGGCTGTCAAGAACCTTACATATTTTCTCTGTGTGTTCTGGAAAGTGTTTTTCTATAGCCATCTGGCGAGCTTTAGGATATGGCTCGCCAGATTTTACAAAATTAAATACATCCTCGTCAAAGAAAGTAATATCTGCTGTCATATTTAATATATCTATATCATCACACTCACTTCCAAAGCATATACTATCTACAAAACCAAGGCTGTCAAGCAGGGAGACACCCCCTAGTGCAAATAGCCCAGCACTTGCTGTTGCATATATTACAGGAAGCTCGAATACAAAATCAGCACCACCATAAAGAGCCATGCTTGTCCGAAGATATTTATCTGTAAATGCAGGTGTGCCACGCTGTACAAAATTTCCACTCATCACAACTACAATGTTATCTGCACCAGTACGCTTACGTATAGTTTCAATCTGGTATTTGTGTCCATTGTGAAAAGGATTGTATTCGGCAATTATTCCTGTAGTTTTCATAAAATATCTCCTGTCTTTTAACCTCAAGTATAGGAGACACCTTTAAAAATGTCAATGATAAAAGATTTTGACACCACTGGTAAAAAAGTGTATAATAGGAAAAATGCGTCGAGCAGTTAGGAAGAAATTCGATAGCAAAGAGTAAAAAATTAGCTTGGACAGTGAACTAATATAGTGGAAACTGCCCAGATAATAATAGAACTAAACAGAAAGGAATGGAAATTATAATGAAGGCGTTTCTTATTTTAGAGGATGGAACCGTATTTGAGGGTGAAAGCATTGGTGCGGTAAAGGAAGTTATTTCTGAGATAGTTTTTAATACTTCGATGACAGGATACTTAGAAGTCCTTACAGACCCAAGTTATGCAGGACAGGCTGTAACGATGACATATCCGTTGATAGGCAATTATGGGGTGTGTTATGAAGACATGGAGTCGTTTAAGGGATGGCCAGATGGCTTTATAGTTCGGGAAATTTCACGTATGCCAAGTAATTTCCGTTCAGAGGATTCGCTACAGAATTTTCTTGAAAAAAATAATATCCCTGGCATTTGTTCAATAGATACACGTGCACTTGTAAAAATCTTACGAGAAAAAGGTACGATGAATGGCATAATTACAACAAATGAAAACTACAACCTTGATGAGTTAATTCCAAAACTTAAAGAATACAGAGTTACAGGTGTTGTAGAAAAAGTTTCAAGTAAAAATAAGCAGAAGTATATTCCTGGAGACATTGGCTCTAAAGAGTGCATTGCAGATAAAAATATAGCTGTAATTGATGTTGGTACAAAGAAAAATATCATACGCTATCTTTTAGAACATGGCTGTAATGTAACTTTATATCCTTGTAATTTTAATGCTGAGGAAATCATAAACACAAAACCTGATGGAATAATGATTACTAATGGACCTGGGGACCCTGCAGAGTGTATAAGTATAATAGAGCAGATAAAAATACTTGCGGATTCAGGCATTCCAATTTTTGCAATATGCCTTGGACATCAACTTATGGCACTTGCAAATGGTGCAAAGACTTATAAGATGAAGTATGGTCACAGAGGAGCTAACCATCCTGTCAAGAACCTTGAAACAGGAAAAGTGTATATTTCTTCACAAAACCACGGATATGTTGTCGATATAAATTCTATTGACCAAAATATTGCAAAACCTTGGTTTGTAAATGTAAATGATGGAACAATAGAGGGGATTTCTTATTGTAATAAACCTATAAAAACTGTACAGTTCCACCCAGAGGCAAATGCAGGTCCGAAAGATTCAGAACTTTTGTTTAATGAATTTATGAAAATGATTGGAGGAAATAAATAATGCCAAAAATTGAAGGAATAGGGAGAGTTTTAGTAATTGGTTCAGGTCCTATTGTAATCGGGCAGGCAGCCGAGTTTGACTATGCAGGAACACAAGCATGCCGTTCTCTTAAAGAAGAGGGAATGGAAGTTATTTTAGTAAATTCCAATCCAGCAACTATTATGACTGATAAGGACATTGCAGACAAGGTCTATATTGAGCCTCTTACAACAGAAGTATTAGAGCAGATTATTGAAATTGAAAAACCTGACAGCTTACTGCCAAATATGGGCGGTCAGGCAGGGCTTAACCTTGGAATGGAACTGGCAGAGTCTGGTTTTCTTGAAAGTCATGGTGTAAAACTTCTTGGAACTACGGCAGAAACTATCCGCAATGCAGAGGGTCGTCAAGAGTTTAAAGACCTTATGGAAAAGATTGGAGAACCATGTGCTGCATCGGAACTTGTGGAAAATATAGAAGATGGCATTACATTTGCTAATAAAATCGGATATCCAGTTGTATTGCGTCCAGCTTATACACTTGGAGGCTCTGGTGGTGGCATTGCTCATAACGAAGAAGAACTTGTAGAAATTCTTACAAATGGTTTACGACTTTCACGTGTTGGACAAGTTCTTGTAGAGCGCTGCATTGCGGGTTGGAAAGAGATTGAATATGAGGTTATGCGCGATAGCAATGGCACTTGCATTACAGTCTGCAGTATGGAAAATCTTGACCCTGTTGGTGTACACACTGGTGACAGTATTGTAGTAGCACCTTCACAGACGCTTTCTGATAAAGAATACCAGATGCTTCGAACATCTGCACTTAAAATAATAGACGAGCTTGGAATAACCGGTGGCTGTAATGTACAGTTTGCACTTCATCCAACATCATTTGAATATATTGTAATAGAAGTAAATCCACGTGTAAGCCGTTCTTCTGCACTTGCGTCAAAGGCAACTGGATATCCTATTGCAAAGGTATCAGCTAAAATTGCACTTGGCTACACACTTGATGAAATACCAAATGCGGTTACAGGTAAGACATATGCAAGCTTTGAACCTGCCATTGACTATGTTGTTGTTAAAATACCACGTCTTCCATTTGATAAATTTATAAAGGCTAAAAGAACACTTACAACACAGATGAAAGCAACAGGCGAAGTTATGAGTATCTGTACTAATTTTGAAGGTGCAATTATGAAGGCACTGCGTTCGCTTGAACAGCACGTAGACAGCCTAGAAGGCAGCGTTTATAAAGGAAACTCTACAGAAGAAATAGAAGAAATGTTGCATATAGTGGATGACCGTCGTATATATGTTATTGCAGAGGCTATAAGACGTGGAATATCATATGATAAAATCCATGAGATAACAATGATTGACAACTGGTTTATTGACAAAATTGCAATTCTTGTAGAGATGGAGGAGAAATTAAAAAGCTGTGAATCACTTGACAGAGAGCTTTTATATCAGGCAAAACGTCTTGAATTTCCTGATAGTGTAATTGCAGAATGGACACAAAATACAGAGCAGGAGATTAAGCAGTTACGTTATAAATGGGGAATTACGGCAGCGTTTAAGATGGTTGATACTTGTGCTGCTGAATTTGCATCAGAAACGCCATATTACTATAGCTGTTTTGACGGAGTAAATGAAGTTGAAAATGTATCTGATAAAAAGAAAATCATGGTACTTGGCTCAGGACCTATACGTATTGGTCAAGGTATAGAGTTTGATTACTGCTCTGTACACAGTGTATGGGCATTGAAAAACGAAGGGTATGAAACAATTATAGTGAATAATAACCCTGAAACAGTAAGTACTGACTTTGATATAGCTGACAAACTTTACTTTGAGCCGCTTACACCAGAGGACGTAGAAAATATTGTCCGTCTTGAAAATCCAGATGGTGCAGTAGTCCAGTTTGGTGGTCAAACCGCTATCAAACTAACAGAAGCACTTATGAAGATGGGTGTAAAAATTTTAGGTACAAGTGCTGAGAATGTAGATGCTGCGGAGGATAGGGAACGTTTTGATGAAATCCTTGAACAATGCTGTATTCCAAGACCAAAGGGACATACTGTATTTACAACAGAAGAAGCATTAAAAGCTGCAAATGACCTTGGATATCCTGTGCTTGTAAGACCTTCATATGTACTTGGTGGGCAAGGCATGAAGATTGCAGTATCAGACAGTGATATTGAGGAATATATGGCTATAATCAACCGTTACCACCAAGACCATCCTATACTTGTAGATAAATATTTGATGGGAAAAGAGGTCGAGGTTGATGCAGTGTGTGATGGTGAAGATATATTAATACCAGGAATAATGGAACACGTGGAGCGTGCTGGTGTCCATTCTGGCGATAGTATTTCCATTTACCCTGCACAGTCTCTATCCGAAAAAATACAAAATGTTATAGTAGACTATACAGGCAAGCTTGCACGTTCACTTAACGTAATAGGTCTGATAAATATACAATTTATCGTATATAATGATGATGTATATGTAATTGAAGTAAATCCACGCTCAAGCCGTACAGTGCCTTATATAAGTAAAGTTACAGGCATACCAATTGTAGACCTTGCATCACGTGCGATTTTAGGTGCTAAGATTAAAGATATGGGGTATGGAACAGGACTTGCGCCTAAGTCAGACTACCTTGCCATAAAAATGCCAGTATTTTCATTTGAAAAACTGCGTGGGGCAGAAATAAGCTTAGGACCTGAGATGAAGTCCACAGGGGAGTGCCTTGGCATATCAAAGTATTTTAACGAAGCATTGTACAAAGCATTTTTAGGTTCAGGTATAGACCTTCCTAGATATAAAAAGATGATACTTACTGTAAAAGATGCAGACAAGCTTGAAGCAGTAGATATAGCAAGACGCTTTAAAAAACTTGGATATGAAATATTTGCCACAAGAAGCACTGCAAGAGTGTTAAACGACAATGGAGTTCTTGCGATTCCTATTAACCGCATTAATGAAGAAGCTCCTACACTTATGGATTTACTGCTTGAACATCAGATTGACCTTGTAGTAGATACTCCAACATATGGAGATAAGATGAAGGATGGATTTATAATACGTCGTACAGCTATTGAGACAGGTGTGACTTGCCTTACTTCACTTGATACAGCGGCAGCACTACTGACAAGCTTAGAAAGTTCAGAGACACAGCATTTGTCGGTAGTTGATATAACTTCTATTAATACAGTTAATGTAGCAGGGAATTAAAATAATAAATTTTTTGTAAAAATAGCAAAGCCATATTTGTATATCTGGCTTTGCTATTTTAAATTTACATCTTTCCTACAATACCACATCCGTAAAAGTAATATCCATCTGGTCTGTTTGCCCATTTAGCAATAACTAATGGTTTTCCATTTTCATTAAAACCATAAAAATCATACCCTGTAAATATTTCTACGTGGTAAATTCCTTTAAAACGTCCATTGTCTGAGCCAGTCTCAAATAGCAGGTCTCCGACATTAATTGTGAGATTTTGCACATTTTTTTCACTAAATCCGCCCTTTAACAGCTTATTGCGTCCTGCCAGCCATTTTGCTAAATCTGCGGCTACAGGTGCGTAGTTTGCAGAGCCAAAATTACATCCATATGGAGAATATGAACGCCATACTAGAGAGCTGCAGTCATAATATCCGTTTTCCATACGCTTTGCTTGGTCATATTGGCTGCTGCCTGTAATTTTATGTGCAAGTGCAATAACTTTTTTCTTTTTTGTAGTAGTTACAGATACAACACAGCCAAGCTTTACATTGCCAATTTGGGCAGTAATAACTGCATTTCCTGTTTTCTTTGCTTTTATCTTTCCGTTAGCCGTAACAGACACTTTTTTAGGGCTTAAAGAGCGAAAAGTTACCTTTTCTTTTGTACCACGCACTTTGAGCTGCTTTGTCTTCCCTTTAGTTAAAAGCAGGGAAGTAGTAGACATTCTTATAGAGATAAGTTTAAAGTGGATAATAAATTCTTTACCGTTGATAATCAGTTTAATATCTGTACTGCCCGGCGTAGAACTTGTTAATGTAAGTACGTTGTCTTGAAGTTCATAGCCAATATACATAGAACTATTAGCCAATGTCATATCAACCTGCGTAATACCATCATATCCATTAAGGATATAAGGACTGTTAATTTTAATATCTATACTGCTCTCTGCATAAGAATTATCAGTAGTGTATAAAGTTACAGAATTAGTTTCTAGTGTTACACTGCTCATGTCAGGATATATATCAAAGGAAAACGATGTATCAAAAAGTTCATTCCCTTCGTTGTCAAATCCTATTACATATATTGTGGCATCGCCAATAGCAAGTGCTTGGTATTCACCAGAGTTGCTGACACTAAGAACTGAATCATCGCTGCTTTGGTAATCTATACTGGCGAGGATATCCATGCAGTAATCAGGAAACAGTTCAGTGTTGCTGCGGTCAATGTCAAAAATACCATGTTTCCCAATATACATAAACATTTTTTCATCAGTACTGCCTAATAAAAAATCGGCTTCTGGATTAGGGGATATGGGTGTAAAAGGAATGTCAGATGGTTCTTGAGATGCTTCTGGAAGCCATTCAGTTGCATCGGTATCAGTCCATGCCATAGCTGTTATACACATATCTGGCAGTGGTGCAAGCACTATTCCTGTTGCCAGTGTAAAACAAACTATTCTTGTTACACATTTTTTAAATAGTTTTCTCATTGTAACTTCCTCATTTCTGCTCTATTATATTTTTTTCCTAGTTATTTTACATCATCTGACATTTATTGGCAACTGTTTGCTATATTTTTTGATAGACCACAATATTTTGCTTGGGCAACAGCTATTGATTTAAAATATAGTATTGTATATAATAATTTTAAAAGTTGCTGATGGTATAGGATAGGAAAGGAGCATTCAGAAAATGAGGACAAGGATATATAACGCAAGAATTATTACAATGGCAAATGGTACAGATATTTTAGAAGGTGAAATTCATATTGAGAACGAGCGTATTGCATTTGTGGGAACAAAAGAAGATGTAAAAGAATTTATTAAAGATACAAATGCAATGTTTGACAGAGAAATTGATGCCTATGGCAATGTAGTAATGCCGGGGTTTAAAAATGCACACACACATTCTGCAATGACTTTCCTGCGTTCATATGCAGATGACCTTCCATTGCAAGAGTGGCTTTATAACAGAGTCTTTCCAATGGAAGCAAAGCTTACAAAAGAAGATGTTTTATGGTGTTCAAAACTTGCAATTATGGAATACCTTACAAGTGGCATTACGGCTAATTTTGATATGTATATGAAAAATGAGGCTAATGCAGAAGCATCTGTTAGTACAGGTTTTCGTACTGTGCTATGTGGCAGTATAAATGATTTTGGCGGAACTATTGAGGAAATAGAAGAAGAATACAAGTATTTTAATAACTATAATAGTTTGTTGTCATATCAAATAGGTTTTCATGCAGAGTATACCACTAAGAGAGAAACGCTTGAAGGTATGGCAGAGCTTGCACATAGATATAAAGCACCCGTGTATACACATAATTCAGAGACAAAAAGTGAAGTAGATGGATGTATTCAAAGATATGGCAAAACACCTACAGTATTTCTTGACAGCATTGGAATGTTTGACTATGGCGGAGGCGGTTTTCACTGTGTACATATGACAGATGAAGACCTAAACATTTGTAAGGAAAAGAACATATGGGTTGTTACAAATCCAGCTTCAAACGTTAAACTTGCAAGTGGAATTGCACCTATAAAGAAGATGCTTGATATGGGAATTGGGCTTGCAATAGGCACAGATGGAGCTGCCAGCAATAATTGTCTTGATATGTTTAGAGAAATGTTTCTTACAACAGCATTACAAAAGGTTTCTATACCTGATGCATCAGCAGTTGATGCTAATGATGTGCTATATATGGCAACAGTTGGTGGTGCGTATGCAATGGGACTTACTGATTGTGATACACTTGAAAAGGGTAAGTATGCAGATTTAATAATAATTGATTTAAACCAACCTAATATGCAACCACTAAACAATATTAGTAAAAATATTGTTTACAGTGGAAGTAAACAGAATATAAAGCTTACAATGATTGCTGGCAAGATTTTATACGAAGATGGCAAGTTTAATATTGGAGTAGCTCCAGAAGAAATTTATGCCAAAGCAAATCAGAGTATTGTGAGGATGAAAGAAGCTTAGAGATAATGTGTCAGCTCGAATATATGAAAGACTTTTATTGCGAATTTAATAATGAATAACATTTTTGTCAAAATTGTTGCAAAAATAAAGCAAAAATATTGCAAAATCTTTTTTTATGTTATATAATGATTGTAACCTTTCTTTTTCATAAGTTCCGCTGGCTGTCTTCAGATACCAGCGGAACACTTTATAATAGGAGAAATATTATGACAGGAGAAAAAATATTTGAGATAATTATATGTTTTATCTGCATGATGCCTATTATTATCATAGGAATTGTCCAATATAGAAGTAAAAAACCAGTGGGTTTCTGGTCTGGGAAAGAACCTCCAAAGAAAGAACAAATTACAGATATAGCTGCTTATAATCATAAGCATGGTATTATGTGGATTATCTATGGTGCAGGTTTTATTCTCTGTTTTATGCTTGGGCTTATAATTGATGAGAAAATAGCATTAATATTAAGTATTATAGAATGTATAGGAGGCATATTTATTGCGATTTTATATCACAATAAACTCAATCGTATATATTATAGAAAAGACGGTGATTAATAATGGTTTTTTGGATTTTTACAACTCTATTTAATTTTTTTACACCAGCTTTAATGATTATATTTGGAAGAATTATGGTAAAACATCCACCTAAATCCATTAACACTAGCTATGGATACTGTACATCGATGTCAAGAAAGAATCAAGACACATGGGACTTTGCACAAATTTATTGTGGAAAGTTATGGTGGAAGATTGGTTGGATAATAATGCCATTTGGGATTATTATTATGATTCCAGTAATCGGAAAAAATATTGATATTATAGGAATGCTTGGAACTATAGTAGCGATTGTGCAAGGTACGATTATGCTTTTAACAATTTTTATTGTAGAAAGAGCTTTAAAAAAGAATTTTGATAAAGAAGGCAACAGATTAATTTAGTGAATAAAATCTCCACGGTAATCCGTGGAGATTTGTTAGTTTTTTGATGAAATTTCCGACTTGCGATGTTTATATATAAGCAAATATGCAGCAAAGGCAGCCAATAATCCTGAAAGTACTTGTGACACTGCAATTCCTGTTCCAAAAAAGAGAAGTTGGTCTGTTCTTAATCCCTCTATCCAAACTCTGCCAATTCCATATCCTAAAAGATATATAAGAAAAAGCTGCCCATTGTATTTTTTATGTTTTGTATAGAGCAGAATAATAACAAGGACACATATATTCCAGACTGATTCATATAAAAATGTAGGGTGCACTTGAATATAATTTACGCCATCCAAAGTTATAATATTTTGAAGTAATTCATCCGTAATATAAGAAGAATTTACATCTGACTGACGTAGCTGCATCGCAAAAAGATTGTCTGTATAGCCTCCAAAAGCTTCCCTGTTACAGAAATTTCCCCATCTTCCTATTATTTGACCAGTTAAAAGACCAGTACATGTTGTATCTAGAAGTTTTAAAAAAGATACTCTTTTGACTTTTGAAAATACAAACGTAGTAATTACACCAGCTATTACACCTCCATAAATAGCAAGACCTCCACCACGTATATTAAATATTTCTATTAGGTTTTGTTTATAGTAATCCCAGCTAAATATAACATAATATATCCTTGCACCAATTATTGCAAATATGATATCCCAAAGGGCAAGGTCAAGATAAAGTTCCGCATTCTGGCCTGTTCTTTTTGCTTGGGCTGCTGCCATAAAATAACCACATAACATTCCTAGTGATATGATTATTCCATAGTAAGCTATAGAAAAACCTCCAATCGAAATGGTTTTTCCAAGATTTTCAATCTCTATACCTAAATGAGGAAATCTTATATCTGCTCCCATGTAAACCTCCAGTATCTAAAACAGTTACAGTATTTTTGCAACTTTACACATTAAAGCGGAACAGTACGACATCGCCATCCTGTACTACGTATTCTTTACCCTCAGAACGGACAAGTCCTTTTTCTTTTGCAGCGTTCATACTTCCATATTCAACAAGATGATTATAACTTACAACTTCTGCACGTATAAAACCTCTTTCAAAATCCGAGTGTATTTTACCAGCAGCCTGTGGTGCTTTTGTTCCTCGTTTTATTGTCCATGCTTTAGTTTCCATTTCTCCTGATGTTATATAGCTTATAAGACCAAGAAGTGAATAGCTTGCACGTATCATTTTTTCAAGTCCAGATTCTTTAAGACCAAGGTCCTCAAGAAACATTTTTCTCTCTTCATCATCAAGTTCTGCAATTTCTTGTTCAATCTGTGCACATATTACAAAAACTTCAGAACCTTCAGCTTTAGCATATTCACGTACTGCCTTAACATTATTGTTACTCTGTGCATCATCCGCAAGCTCATCTTCTGCCACATTGGCAGCATAAATAACTGGCTTATATGTCAGCAGATTAAAGCTTTCAATCAGTGCTTTTTCTTCATCATCTGATATTTGATAGCTTTTTGCCATTTTACCATCTTCTAGATGAGTTTTAAGGTTTTCTGCAAGCTCTTTTTCTTTAACAAAGCTTTTATCGCCTTTTACACTTTTAACAAGTTTTGCAATACGTCTTTCAAGTATTTCAAGGTCGGAGAATAAAAGCTCAAGGTTTATAGTTTCAATGTCACGAAGAGGGTCTATGTTTCCGTCAACGTGTACTATATTGTTGTCTTCAAAACAGCGTACCACGTGAATAATGGCATCAACTTCACGTATATTAGAAAGGAATTGGTTTCCAAGACCTTCTCCCTTTGAAGCTCCCTTGACAAGTCCTGCTATATCAACAAATTCAATTGTGGCAGGCACAATCTTTG
Organism: uncultured Lachnoclostridium sp.; assembly: GCA_947565985.1. GTDB lineage: Bacteria > Bacillota > Clostridia > Lachnospirales > Lachnospiraceae > Butyribacter. Next base: position 4,425 of record CANOID010000029.1, on the reverse strand, counting down.
CTGAATTATTCATCTTAGCAAGTACACCAAGTCTTTCATCTGGTACTGAAACTATGCCAATATTAGGGTCAATTGTACAAAATGGATAATTTGCTGACTCAGCTCCTGCTTTTGTTAATGAATTAAATAATGTACTTTTGCCAACATTTGGCAAACCAACTATACCGAGTTTCATATTATTTTTAACCTCTTTTAAGTTATAAATTTAAAAAAATCAAATAAATACTTGACAATTATAACACAAGTTTTTGGTATATTGCAATATTAATATATAAGAGTCTTGATAAAAACTTGTTGACTATGCAACAATAGGAGATTTACTCTGTCCTGACATTACAAATTTATAAATACTTCTGTTTCCTTTTTAAGTATACCAGCAATTTCGCGGTTATGTTCAATTTCCTTTGAAATATTGTCAATATCTGTTGCAAGTTCACGCAGACTTCCAGATGTACTTGCAACACCACCTATTCCTTCATCTATAGATGTGCTTATTGAATTAATTGAGTTTGCAATTTCTGAAACTGAGACTTTAAGAGCGTCAGTTCTTGTTTCAAACTGGCTCATAACATCCTCAATATAAGTGGCATTTTGTTTGTACTCATCGCCTGCTGTTACAAAACCTTCAAAATCGTACATTATTGAGCTGTTAAGATATTCAACAAGGTCGTTAGCATGTTCAGCAAGGTTATGAACTGCTTCTATTATAATATTATTAATAGTCTGGATATGGCTGGCAGTTTCACCGCTTTCGTCGGCAAGGTGACGAATTTCACTGGCAACTACTGAAAATCCCTTGCCCATCTCGCCAGCCCTTGCTGCCTCGATTGATGCGTTTAGTGCGAGAAGTGTAGTTTGATCAGCAATATTTAAAATATTATCTGTCAAATTGTTTATCTGGTCAATGCTTTTGCTATCTTCAATGGATTTATTAAGTACTGTAAGTATCTGTGCAACTTTTTCCTTTGTTGCCTCCATATTTGTTCTTGCTGTATTTTCTAATTGTTCAGCATGTGATTTCATCTTTTTTGAATATGCGTTAATTTCAGCCGTCTTTTTTGCAATATTATTTACTTCTTCATTGACAGATGCAGCATTGCTGTTAATTTTAGTTGTGTTATTGCCTATTTCTACCATTGTGGCTGAAAGTTCTTCTGTAAATGCTGAAAGACCAGTTACATTCCCATTAGAAGTGATTATACTTTCTGAAATTTCACCTGTAATTCCATCCATTTTATTTGAACTTTCTGATACCATCCCAAATATACTTTGTAGCTTTTCTATAAATGAATTAATTCCATTGCCAAGTGCAGCAATTTCATTGTTAGAATATATTGTAATACGTTTTGTAAGGTCACCATGCCTTTCGTCAATATCATTTATAATTGCAGTAAGTTCACGTGCAGCATTTACAATAGGTTTTATAATCTTTTTGATTATTACAAATATTGCTATTAAAATTGCTGCAATACATATGATAACAGCAATAGTACTTATAACAGAAGATACACTGTATACGTGTTGAAGTTCTTCTTTTGCACTAGCTGATGCTTGTTTTGACGTATTTACAATACTGTCAATTATTGAGTATACATTGTCAGAATAGTTTTTCAACTCAACATTAGCAACTTTAAATGCCTCGTCTTTTCGATTGTCAGCACTAAGTGCTATCATATTAGCAATACAGTCTTTAAATCCTTTATAATTGCCAATAAGGACATCATACTGTTTGTCGTCAGTCATATTAAATTGTTTTTTGTAGTCTTGAAATGTTTCATCAAGAACTTTTTCATCATTTGTGATGGAATTAACAAGTTCAATCATAGTCTGGACATCGCTTGTAACTATATGTGATAAAGCTGTATTATGTATATCTCTTGCCATACTTTGTATATCTGACAGTTGTATAATTCCTGTAAGATAATTATCAGAAATCTTAACAGCCTGAGAATTTACATTTTTTAAACTAACTATAGATACGGCATTTGTTGCAATTACAAGGATTGCAAGCAACAACAGAGGTGTAAACAACCATACCTTAATGCTTGATTTCCTTTTAGTTTTATTTGATTTTGTTGTAGTTTTATTTAGCTTTTTGTTAGATTTTATTTTAATTTTTTTTGGCATTTTCATCCTCCTATTCTATTATTTTAATGCTGAAGATTTAACTTTTGTAACCATATCGTCAAGTATTTCTTGCAAAGGTTTGCCGTCTGTATTACCACTTGCCATTATTGTCCCAAATTCTGCTACAGGGTCCCAGTAATTTCCACCAATTCTTTGCAGTTCAGAATATTCAGACTGTTTTAGCACTGCACTTACTGCTTGTGATTTTATTATTTCATCAGTCTGTGAAGCATTGATATTTGACGGGCACTGTCCCCTCATTTCAAAACGCAGCTTTTGATTATCTTCATTAGAAATATAATCTGCCAGTTTATGTGCCCATTCTATATGTTGTGAATAAGGACTTACACCTAATGTTTTATAACCAAAAAAACTTGCCATCTGTATTTGTTTTCCAGCAACTGTATATGTTGGAAGTTTAGTTGCGGCATAGTTTTCTCCAAGAATGTTTTTTATTGTACTTTCATCCCATATGCCGCTTACACACGCAATAACCTTGCCTCGTCTCATGCCCTGAATCCATTCTTTGGTGTTTTCAAATCCTGAATTTTTTCCAATCCTTAATAATGCAGATGCCACATCAGTGCCTTTAATATCGCCTTTTGTATTATTCCAGTTACATAGATTTGTTGTACCATCTTTGCCAAGTGTTACTCTCATGCCAGTTTGACCAAAGAAAGAATATATATACCAGCCTGATGTCCAGTCCATAGCAAATTTCTTTCGATTTCTTGCAGCTATTCTAAGAATTTTATCAAGTGATTTTACATCGTTATCGTTTAAGTATTTTTTATTGTAGTACAAGAAATAACCATTGTCAGCAGTTACAGGATATCCGTATATTGTACCATATACAGTGACAGAGTCTATGGATGCTTTAGTGTTTCTAGAGCTAATTTCATCAGAATTAACTACGGGCGATGCGGCACCTCCCGCAACAAGTGACTGTATGTCACCATCAGTTGTAGTGTAGATATCAGGTCCTTTTAATACATTTCCAAGTAAAGCTGAACGTACATCCCCTTCAACTACAGGAGAATATTCAATTTTAATATTTGCTTCATTTTGATGTTCTTTTATAAAATTTTGTGTAACTATATTAATATATTCTTGGTCTTCTTTACCTGCCCATATGGAAAGTGTAACATCCCCTTTGCCAGTTGTTTTGTCTTCTTGTTCAGTTTTAACAGAAGACGAAGTATCATTATTGGTGCCACTTTCAGCGCAACCTGATAGTAAAAGACCAGAAACTGAAATAGCTAAAAAACATTGTAATACTTTTTTTAACATACAAATACTCCTCCTTAAATTTAGATTTTAGTATAATTGCACAAATGCTGTTGTGTATTACTAACCGCCTTAGTATAATATTAATACAAATTGATGAAATACACAATAAAAAATTCAAAACTCTTCTTTTTTTTTCAAGGCAATTGATATATAATATTTAGTAAACCAAATTTGGAGTAATAATTGGAGGGTATTATAATGGATTCTTTAAAGGATTATTACATTTCATCTGGAATAGATGATGATATCTATTGTTTTTGTGACAAAATACAAGAAAGTCTTAAAGAAAGGTTTGAACAGATAGATGAAGTTGCTGAGTTTAATCAAGTTAAAATTTTGCGTGCAATGCAAAGGCATAAGGTAAGTGCAGGGTGTTTTGAAGCATCTACAGGGTATGGATATGACGATATGGGAAGAGAGATACTTGAAGATGTCTATGCACAAATCTTCGGGGCAGAAGCAGCCCTAGTACGTCCGCAACTCACTTGTGGAACTCATGCACTGACAGTTGCTCTTTCTGCTATTTTAAGACCGGGAGATGAACTTTTATCACCTGTTGGCAGACCTTATGATACACTAGAAGGCGTGATAGGCATTAAAAAGGACAGCCCACCATGTTCACTTAAGGAATTTGGTATAACATACAGACAGGTAGAGTTACTTGCTGATGGCTCATTTGACTTTGATGGCATAAAAGCCGCTTTAAACGACAAGACAAAGCTTGTGACAATACAGAAGTCTAAAGGGTATGAACCACGCCCTACGCTTTCTGTCAACCGCATAAGAGAACTTATATCTTTTATAAAGTCTGTAAAGCCGGATGTGATATGCATGGTTGACAACTGTTATGGTGAATTTGTGGAAAAGATAGAACCTTTGCAGGCAGGGGCAGACCTTATAGCTGGCTCACTTATAAAAAATCCTGGCGGTGGACTTGCTCCAATAGGCGGATATATAGCAGGACATAAAGAGCTTGTGGATATGTGTGCTTACAGGCTTACAGCACCA
>CANOID010000028.1 GCA_947565985.1 uncultured Lachnoclostridium sp. | reverse complement strand
GAAATATTAAAGGTTATCCACATCAACTGCATTTTGAGTTTCGCAATTACCTATCATTAGATATTTTTTTGATATTTGACGCTGTAATTTGCGTTTTTTCTTTTTCTCTGTCTAATGCCCAGTTGTAAGCAAACCTTGCTGTACCTGCACATTGAAACAGTTTTGTTTCTTGTTTATTATTTGGTTCTAACATTACTTTTATAGATTTAATCATTTTGCATAAGCTCCTTTATCATCTTCTTCGTTTTACTTGCACGTTTCCCTTGAAGCTTACGACCAAATACTGTGATAATCTCAACTAAATCTTCTACAAGTTCTTCTTGTTCTGTCTTTTCTGTTGTGTCAACAATTTCAATTTCACAGTCATATAATTCAGCGATATACTCAATCAGTTCAAACCCGAATATCGTCAGTCGGTCTTTATAAAGAACGACAACTTTGGAAATGCTTCTGTTTGCCATTCCTTTTATAAGTTCCTGTAACCCTTTTCTTCTGTAATTGATTCCTGAACCAATATCCGTGACAATTTCAAACGGCTTACCCTGTGCGAGCAGATATGTTCGCATATTTTCTTCCTGACGTTCCAAATCATCTTTCTGCTTCGGAGAACTTACACGGCAATAACCTACTGTTTTTCCTTGTTTGTTTACAGGCTTATTTAGTAACCGATTTAAGTCATCTTCTGAATAATAACGATAACCATTTGGACTTGTGTGATGCGGTTTCAGTTTTCCTGATTTATCCCAGTTTCTTAAAGTCTGTGCTGTTACTCCCAAAATTTCTGTCATTTCATGTATTGTGTAATATTTCATTTTTATCACCTCTATACATGATTATGACATATTATATTATAAAAATCAATAGACTATTTATAATTTTTTATAATTTTATTTCAATTGTTAAGTACCCCCTATTGCGTACTGCTCTTTTTAGCATCATGTACTGTACTCCTTAACTATGTTAAGAAATTCACTCTGCTGGTCTGGATACTGCTTTATAAGTTCATCAATACGAGTCACTGTATCTGCCTTCACTTTTTCATTGTACTCAATCGTTTCACGCATTTTCTGTCTGCCTTGATTAAGCTCATGGCGAATTTCAACCATCTCCCTTTCATCCACTATAGCCATTGCCTGACTTATCCATATATCACAATCAGAAATATCATTCTGCCGTAATAAATCCACAAGGTTTTCACTATTAAAATTAAGTTTTTCTGTATTTTCCCTAAAACGACGCTCATACTCCTTCATCTTGCAGTACTCATTCCATTTGCTCTCAAAATCTTTAGCATCCTTAACACCATATTTTTCACAATTATAACTTATCATATTGACATTGTTGACGTATTTTATCTTCACTCGATTTAAAAGCCCTATTGCCTTGTTGACTTTTCTGCTATTAAGAACTATATCACGTCTGTTTTTATTTGACTCAATAAAAATTACTGTAGAAGAGATTGCAGCAAGAAGTATTGTACCAAGATATGGAAATGTCATGTCAACTTCAACTGCATAATAAATTGCAATAAACAGTGCAAAAAGTGAAATGACAAGCAAGGAAAGCACTTTAGCCATAGCCTTTAAAGAATTCTGTTTCTCAAAAATTTCCTGCTGCTCATCATATAAAAGCTGTTTTTCTTTAGTTAAATTTTCTATATCACTTTCTATAGCCTTCTGGTATGTTTCTGCATTATACATTTTTTTAATTTCATCAACAAGCTGCTCTTCATATGGCTGGAATTTCCTCATCTGTGCTTCGGTAATTGTAAGTTCTCTGTTTTTATAGCGGTTTCGTTCATTCGCCAGATTAACTATATTTTTACATATATCGAGTAGTTCCTTACGTTTATTTCCGCTTATCCTATCAATCTTTTGTATATCTGCAAGATGTGAAGTAATATTTTCATATTCTTTTTTAGCCTCATCTATTTGCCTGTCATTTTCCATTGCCGACTCACAGCATTCACGTACAAACCTCTCTCTATCTTTTTTATTGGCAGAGACAAATATCCCCTGCTCCTTCAAATCTGTTTCTTTAATAATATTGTCTATTGTGTTTTCTACTGTTTCATTTGCTGAGAAATTTGCTATTTCTGCGTCCGTTTTTATATCACTTACATCTTCTATCTGAGTTTTCTTTGCCCTTTTTTTTCTATTCCAAAAAGCCATATGTTATCCTTTCAAATTTACACACTGATTTGCTCTCTATACTCATCTTTCCAACGCTTAATATAACTTTCCACTTTATCATAATATTCTTCCAGATATCCAGATTTTAAAGTTTCCCTAAGTCGTGACACCTTCCCAACTTCTCTTGACGAACCATTAAGCTTATCAGTTTCAATAAAATCTTTTTTGATAATATCTTTTTCCTGTTCTGTAATATTAAACTGTGTACATACAAGCTCATATTTATCTGTGTCTCCATCAAGAAGCAGACAATATATATATTCCCTAAGCGATTCCTTGTTTTTTCCTTTTTCATACGCCTGTGAAAAGTATTCTGACGCTTTGTTAAAATCGCCAAGACCTGCATATGCAACACCCATATTGTGATAAATAGTGCCATATTCAGAGATATCTGCCAGAAGCATATTATCGCTTTTTAAGATATTTCCATATTCTTCAAGAGCCTTTTCAATAAAATTACAACGTAAATAATTATCCGCCTTTACCTTCTGCCTTTTACGCAATGGAAGGCTTTGTGTTTCATCCATAATTTTTATAAGCTCGTGGATTTCTTTTTCATCATAATAGTCACAACTACAACATAAAGTAACAACAATATCTTTAAGGCTGTTATTAGCAGTAACTAATTTTTCTATCTTACTGGCAGTGCTCTCCATTTTTAGTTCTTCCCTTAACCATATAGCAAACTCATAATTAAACATTTCCGCTTGTATAATATAGATATTACTGCGGATATAATAACAAATTTCTTCAATAGAGTATACGTTAGTATCTGTGACCCTAAAATAATATGGATTTTTGGCAATTTGACCACTGCATTGGATTAATTTCCCCATGTACCACTCCCCCTTACACTTATATATCTATATAGCGTTCCCATATCCTGTTAGTTGATGGGCAAAACTCACCAAACCCATTATCCTTAAGCGTTACTATACAAGTGTTCTTACTTGCAAAACGGATTCTCACTGTAAAACGTGTCATTTTGTTTTCTCTGCCTGTAAAACCATTAAGTGATAATATATGCGACTTTGATTCGTGAAGCAGAAAGTTTCTTGCCACAATCTGTATTTCATCTTCATCATCTGGTATAATATCAATGCTTGAATCCACTTCTTTCCAGCGTGAACCTGCCTTTACAAGTACTACTTCACCAAACTCGGCATTGTGGTAAGTACGTATTGTTATATCACTTGTAACCATATCTTCATCAAGAAAAATAAATCCTTCCAGCTTACCCTCACCTGCAAATTCCCTAGCGGCATAACAAGCACCTTTAGTAAAAAGGTTTTGTCCTCTAAAAACTCTTCTGCCATTGCAAAGTTCTTTTAATGCATCTGCTGCCCACTTACCTTCAAATCCAATACCTGTTACATATATAGTTGTAACCATCTGTTTATGTAGTACAGTATTTGCAATATTTGCAAATGTATAGCTTATCCTCATATCATCACCTTCAAGTAAAAGCTCATAAGGCATCACATCAGACAAATCTCGTCTTTCCACACCGACAATATATGGAATATTCTTTCTGTCTATTGAAATCTGTGAATATGACAGTCCATCTATATTATATTCAAACAAGCCTACATTATTAATCCACAGTTCTTTTGACTGACTAACTGCATAATACATATAACTCTGCTTGTGGCTTTGAACAACAAGCCTGTCCGTTCCAATTCCGAGTTCTTCACAAGCATCGGTAACAAGTCCTTCAAGCTTTTCATCATCATCACATATACTAATAACAAGTTTTTTTATAGTTTCATTGGGGTAATATTCCTTTAACAGACTCAGTTCTTTTAAAAAAAAACGTTTTAGAACTTCTTTACTGTGAAATGTGTAGCCCATAATCTCAAACTTATCTGTCTTTTTTAACAATCCGGGTAAATTGTCAAGATGTATAAAACTGTCATCTGCTTCAAGTGCTTCTGTACCCCAAATCCACTCATTAGTTTTTCTGTTTACTGCAAACGCAATAGGTATTTCATACTCCCGCTCCCTTTTACGCATCCTTCCAATTGGAATAGGTTCATAAACTTTACTATCATAGCATGAAATTTGTGAGATTGTCTTACCTAAATCAACTCCAACTAAAAGCTGCCTCTCCTCACTCATGTATATTCACCCCACGTTCTTAAAGTATAGGCTTAAAAAGCTGTTTTATATTTTCACGCTCTTTAGCATATTCCTCCATAATGTCAATAAGTGTTTTATCATCATTCATTTGCTTAGCTATCATTATAGTATTAAGTGTGTGATAGCGGTGTCCCTCTCTTGTATTATCCATAGTACCATCAAAACGAAAACTTGCACTACAAGTAATTTTCTCATCATCCCCATTTATTTCTGATATATAATATTGAAGAAGCTCATCTTGAAACAGTACAAATTCTTTGACTCTTATTCCCTCAAACACATTTTTCATTGTTTCAATGGTAAATTCTTCATCTGTCTTTAACTCATCCTGTCCTTGTGAAATAAGATAGTGGATTTTCACCTCACATTCTGGTCTGGCAATATATTCTACATAATGCTGATTCATTATATGTATAGGTACTGTAAACTTGCCAAAAAAGTCTTTATAAAATGAAAATACTATATTTTTTTTATAGAGCATATTTACATTGTAGTCCGCAATTTCTTTTTCTTCCTCTGTAAGATTGTCTTTTTGACTTAAATATTTTAATGTTGCAATAAGACAGTGTAAATTCTCTTGTGCTCTCACCTCGTCATAAAAATATTGAAACATTTCATTAGGCAGCATCCAGCTTTTAATAAGATATTTATAAGCTGTCAGCTTTAGAAATGCCTTTATAAGTCTTTTATTATCACCATATTTGTAATAACTATAAAAAATATCATACGATTCAGCTGGTATTTCTTCTGTAAATACCAGCTGTGAAATTATCCGTTCTTCAAAATCCTTACAATCTATACCAAAACCACGTGCTGCCTTCCAGATTTCAATTTCTTCATATATTGTTCCCCAATAAAATTTACACAGATATTTCAAAATATTTTCGTCAAAATGACCTGAATTAAAGATATGCCACGCAAGTCTTAAAAGATTTATATCCTCACTATCTGCATTTTTTTCAAATGTATCAGATGATATCTGCAAAAGCCTTTTATCAGATATTTTATCATAGCCAAATCTAAGTATTCCTTCCATGGCCTTATCATAACAATGACGTACTGCACAGTATTCTATTAACTGTATTCTGTCAGCACTTTTTATATCATCCCAGTCCATTGAAGCAAGTGCATTGTCAAGAAGCTCTCCTTCAAAACTATCAAAATAATATTTTAATAAAGATGTAAAAACCTTTTTATAGTGGGTATGACTCAAACCCTCTATATTTATAACTGCTCTTTGTAATTCCAAAGCAGGTTCTCTTTTTTGACGCAGATGTTCTGCCTTATCATAAAGATACAAAAGCAGCTTCATATCTGTCTTATTATCTTCAAAACACTTGACAGCCAGATGGTCAAGGTTAAGCAGTTTATTTGTAGAATAATCAATAGAAATTGTATACCTATTGTCAAGACCATCTGCAAGAAAAACCTGTGACTGCTCTGTAAATATATATATTATTGCCCGACCATGTACAAGCGGCACAAACTCCTCATCTTTTAACTCTTTGTGTTTTACATAAACCCCTACAATATCAGAGTTACTACATATAACCTCATGAGCAAACATAACCCTTGGCAGCTCATATGCAGCTTCTCCTGTCACAGTAGCCTCATTAATACATTCTTCATATATAACAGCAAGATTTTCACTTATGCGTCCATGTTCTAACTGTTCAAAGCAAAACTGTTCTATATTGTTTATATATGCATTGTATGCATCTGGTATCTGCTTTTTATTCCTAATTATATAAGCATACAGCATTGCCTTCTTGCCTGCTGTAAGATGGTTGTCATACAGAAAATATAAAAGTACAGACTGTTTCAGATGTATCTCTTGTGTCTCATCTAAAGAATACATATAATGCTCATATAAATCTGTAAGTTTAAGTTTTTTGTCTATGCCAAGTGCATACCATTTAAAAGCTTCGGCAGATGTCACTTGTCCTTTCATATATGTGCTACATATAGCAGACAAGATACTGTCATCATTATATTTTTGATATAAAAAGTGCAAATCTAATAATACAATGCCTGAATAATTCTTCATCCTGCCAGCCATATATGCATAACGCGTCACAAGCTCTTTTTCAAGATAATCATTTCTACACCCCCAGTGAAGACAAGCAATCACTTCTTTATTAAGCTCACGCAGCCTTTCGGGTGCATCATTAAGTATATTGCACACCTCAAGATATATCACAGGACTGTGGCATTCACTTTTCAGATGCTCCATCATTTTGTCAAACTTTACTCGGTCTGTTTCCAGCACATTGTCCAAATAGAACAAAAACCATAAAATTTGCCAGCTATGGTCTTTATTTTCATAACATTCCTTTATCTTTCTTATACACTCATCTCTTTCAACAGAATCACTTGCCCACAACCCTTTTAAATAAAGATATGCACAATAAAGTTTTGTATCTTTCTGGAATATACTTTCTGACATCTTTTCAAGGCGTAAAAGACCAGTTTTTATTACAGTTTCTCTGTTACCGATTATAGCAAGGTGAACCTTTAAAAGTTCTGATTCTATAGCCATATCTTTACTAGTCATATTTAGTAGTATCTTTTCTACAGCAGCAATATAGTCATCTTTTTCCATCCTGTTCATTGAAAAATCAAGATACAGTTTCGTAAGCTCATAAAACCTATTTTGTGCATTAAGACTCTGCATAACAACTTCATGTCTTACACCAGGTTTTACAGCGAAAATCTCTATATCAATAGTCTGGCGCACTGAAGTTATTTTGAGCCTTGCATAGTTATTCCCCGCTACCATTTTCTCTGGGTCAATAAAAAATGACAACTGGTATTTATTGCCTACAAAGTTGTCCGCCCATATTATCTTATGTTCTGGTTTTACAAATTCCGCATCTGAATTTATATGAAATTCGCCATATCCCCAGTTATCCTTTGTTATTATAACTTTATCCATAAATCTCACATGACAGTTACTATACTCAAATTTAGTCTGGTTTACCATTAACTGTATGGGAAGTTTTTTATGTATGGCAATCAGAAATTCTTCCATCGCAAGCCCCTTGCTTGTTCCTGCGAGAAGACCTCTGTACAATATAGTATTTATATTATCCCTGTATAAAAAGACATCTTCAAACCGTTTGCTCTTAAAAAGCTTTACCGCCTCCTGACTGTTTTCTTTTGCAAGACTTGTAAAATGCATTAAATCCCTTATCTTTCCACAAGAAGCTGTACAAACAGTAACACAGAAATCTGCACTGGCACTTCCACAATCAGTAATAACAAGTATTGAACCCGCTACAACCTCTCCTGGCATAAGGTTTTTTCCATCAAATTCAAACTTGATTGTAGCAGTTTCACCTTGGAAGGAATTCTGTTCTAAGTTGATATAATGACAGCTTGTAATTACAAGTCCTCTCATCGTCCTACTCTCACTGTTACTGACAGTAAAGCTTCCTTCACAGTATTCCCCTGAACCAGTTTCTAGTTTTATCTGTGGTGGTGAAAGTACAATAGCTGCTGGGACACTTTTAAATATTCCTTTTGCTATCTCATCTATCTTTTCTTTCATAATAAACCTCATTCCTGCCAATATTGTTCCTTATTATAACACTTTTTATATGCCTATGTAAAGCTTTATAGCAATTTACTGTTACTATTCACAGTCAGTTAAATACGAGTTGTAAGGTGCCAAATTGTGTGATTTTTACACAAATTATGTGCATTTTAGTGCTGAAAGCACTGCTTGTTACTATGAAACAGCAAATCCGTGAATAGTAACGTTTACTAGTCAATCTTACGAATAAAAATAAAAAATAGTGAAGATTTTTTTTAATATTCATGTTATAATAATAAAATATTATGATGTTGGGGTCAAAAGGTATTTTGCCCCCAACTGATGCTACGGATTGCTACATTGCTCTGCAATTCTCGCAATCCTGCCAACACCTCGAATCCCGCATATTTGCAAGCAAATCTGCTTCTTGTGGGTGTTTAGTGGGTCAAGCTAGTAGATAGCAATTTGTATGTAAACATGCATTGCTATCTACTTTTGACCCTAGCATCATATTATTATTTGTTATTAGACAGAGGGTTAGATAAATATTATGCATGATGAAAAAAATCAAGATTATACAGGAAAGAATAGGAACTATATTAAAGTAGCATCTATACTGCTTGTTTTATTGTTAATTATACTGGCAGTACTTGTGATAATACAATACAAAGATATTTTCGGAAATAAAAATATGGATGTTTCTTCTGGTACATTGGACAACTCTGGGGAATACTATAATAATAAAAGTTATAGGGATAAAGATATGGACGAAACCGGAGATTTAACTGCAAATACATCATTAATTAAAATAAATACTGACCCGACAAGTTATACTGTTCTGGTAAACAAGGAATACCCCATGCCAGCAGACTATGTACCAGAGGATTTAACAATTCCTGATGTTTTATATAGCTACAGTGGTATTTATGAAAAAAGTTATATGCGCAGTGTAGTTGCCAGAGCTATTGAAGAGATGTTTGCAGAAGCAAAGAAAAAGAAAAAGTTTGAGTTAAAGGTTGTATCTGCATATCGTTCTTATACAAGGCAAAAAGCAATATATGAAAATAATATTAATACACGTGGTGAAGAAAAGACTAAAATGGTGTCAGCACAGCCAGGATGCAGCGAACACCAGACTGGACTAGCTGTTGATGTATCAAGTGATACGGTGAACTGTACTATAGAGGAATCCTTTGCCTCATGTCCTGAAGGAAAATGGCTTGCTAAGAATTGCCAAAACTTCGGTTTTATTATAAGGTACCCCAAGGATAAGTCTGATGTGACAGGTTATTCATATGAGCCTTGGCATCTAAGGTATGTTGGGGTAAATCTGGCAAAGTATATTTATAAGAAAAATCTTACATTGGAAGAATATTATAAGACAACAACTGTGGAGGATAAAATCCCAGAAGATGAGTTTATCAGTGATACAGATGTTAATGCTCCTAAGGAGTCAGAGATGGTCACAGCACCAACTCCACAGACAACTGCATATACTAGTAAAACGCCAATTCCTGCACCTATACCAGAACCTTCAGACACACCTGTGCCAAAACAGACACAAAAACCAGTGCAAACACAGCAATCAAAGGAAACACCAAAACCCGAAAAAACTCAAAAACCAAAAGTGTCTAAAAAACCAAAAAGGACACCAAAACCTGAAAATACATCAAAACCTAAGAAAACACAGGAACCCAAAGAAACACAAGAGCCCGAAAATACACAAATTCCTGAGGATACACAAATTCCTGAAAATACACAGATTCCTGAAAATACACAAACTCCTGAAGAAGAGCCCGCTATTTCTGAGGAACAAGAATTACAGGAGTTGCAGGATACTCCAGTGCCAGAAAGTGAGGAAACACCGTTACCAAATGCTGAATAAGATAAATTTTAAAAAGGAGAAAATATTTTTATGAGATTGTTTTTAGTAGCGTTATTTTTGATATTATACAGTGTTTTTACTATTCCAATGTGTCTGGTAGAGTGGGCAGCAGGCAGAATAAATCCTGACAAAAAAGCTGTTATTGCACAAAAGTGCGTAGTAACAGCCTTTAAGATAATTTTATTTATATCAGGTGTAAAACTTACAGTTAAGGGTAAAGAAAATATACTACATGACCGTGCTGCACTTTACACATATAATCACAGAGGTTATTTTGATATTCTTGTTGGTTATACAACAGCACCAATGCGTACAGCATATGTTTCTAAAAAAGAGATTGAGAGTGTACCAATGATATCATGGTGGATGAAATGCATGAACTGCCTGTTCCTTGACAGAAAAGATATAAAACAGGGAATGCAGACTATAACAGATGGGATTGAGCTTTTGAAAAAAGGCACTTCTATTTATATAGCTCCTGAGGGAACAAGAAATAAAGGTGAAGGGGTGTTAAAATTCCACGATGCCAGTTTTAAACTTGCTGATAAATCAAAAAGTCCTGTAGTTCCTGTTGCAATTAATAATACAGATGAAGTTTTTGAAAAGCATCTGCCATGGATTCACAGTCAACATGTTATTATTGAATACTGTACTCCTATTTATATGGAAAATATGGACAGGAAAGAGAAAAAACAGATTGGTGAAATAGTAAGGCAGATTATTTCAGAAAAACTTGAGCAAAATGCTCAAGAAATATAATAATAACCATAACGGATTTTTTTATAATTGTTAAATATTTATTGCATAAATATTAAAATGTGATATTATTATAATGTTGCATTATTTTAGGTTATGGAGGTTGCTTATGAATGATGAGATGGTGCTTATTCCAGTATTGGGCATACATGCGGTTACAGTAGTACTCATTGTAATACTTGTTTTGCTTATTGCAGCGCTTATAGCGCTTGGTATTTATGGAAGAAAGCTGCAGAAGAAACAGGAAGAAACGCAAAAAGAGATGCAGGCGGCTTCACAAAGCGTATCAATGCTTATAATTGATAAGAAACGCATGAAATTAAAGGAGTCAGGGCTTCCACAGATAGTTTTAGACCAGACACCTAAATATTTGCGTGGACAAAAAGTGCCAGTAGTTAAGGCGAAGGTAGGGCCAAAGATTATGACGCTTATGTGTGATGAAAAAATATTTGAGCTTATACCAGTGAAAAAAGAGGTACGTGCTATTGTAAGCGGGATTTATATTATGGAAGTAAAAGGTCTGCGTTCAAATTTGGAGGCTAAACCAAAGAAAATGAAGTTTTCCCAAAGAGTTAAAGCAAAGTTTGCAAAAAAGGATAAGGGATGATTTTATATGACAAAGAACATGACTGAAGGCAGTCCATTAAAATTGATTTTGCAATTTGCACTGCCTCTTCTTGTTGGAAATATTTTCCAACAAACTTATAATATAGTAGATGCTGCAATAGTTGGAAGATATCTTGGTACAAAGGCACTTGCAGGCGTTGGAGCATCTTCTAGTGTCCAGTTTCTTGTAATTGGTTTTTGTGTTGGTATTTGCTGTGGTTTTGGAATTCCAATAGCACAGCGTTTTGGTGCTAAAAATTATAATGCTATGCGTTCATGTATATTTCACGCTGGACTTTTAACTGTTATAACAGCAGTTATACTTACTATATCTTGCGTGCTGTTCTGTTCGACAATATTACATATGCTTTCTACTACAGATGACATTTATCATGATGCATATATGTATCTTATAATACTTTTTTTTGGAATACCATTTACATTGCTTTACAATTTATTATCTGCTATACTTCGTGCAGTAGGAGACAGTAAAACACCATTTATTTTTCTTGTGATTTCTACTATCTTAAATATACTGCTTGATTTGTTCTGC
This sequence comes from uncultured Lachnoclostridium sp., assembly GCA_947565985.1. Lineage (GTDB taxonomy): Bacteria > Bacillota > Clostridia > Lachnospirales > Lachnospiraceae > Butyribacter. The sequence goes on along the minus strand of CANOID010000028.1, from coordinate 17,323 downwards.
ATTATAATACTTAAATGGGGATGTGCGGGTGCAGCAGCAGCTACAATTACAGCACAAGCGTGTAGTGGCATTCTATGTTACATATATATACATAGAAAGTTTTCGATTTTAAAATTAGACAAACAAGACCATAAAATCAATAAAAGTGTAATGCTGAACATGATAGCAATGGGCGTACCAATGGGATTGCAGTATTCCATTACAGCTATTGGCAGTATGGTTATGCAGTCAGCCAATAACAGCCTTGGCAGCGTTTATGTATCTGGTTTTACTGCTGGGATGAGGATTAAACAGTTTGCCATGTGCCCATTTGACGCAATCGCTACAGCGGTTTCTACTTTTTGTGGGCAAAATCTTGGTGCGGGAAAAATTAAACGTATAAATAAAGGCCTGATGACTGGTGCTATAGCAGGTATTTTATATGGTCTGCTTGCAGGAACAATTTTAATTTTCTTTGGCGGTATTTTATCAAGAATTTTTATGAGTGCAGATGAAACAGAGGTTTTAGCTGCCTCTGCAAAATATCTGTGCTGTCTGGGATTTTTCTATTGGGCACTTGGCATACTCAATGTATGCCGTATGAGTGTACAAGGGCTTGGATATCCCGGACGTGCAATATTTTCAGGATTTGTAGAAATGGTTGCAAGAATTGTAGTCAGCAAAGTGTTTGTACCGATTTATGGGTTTACGGCAATCTGCTTTGCTGACCAATCAGCATGGTTAAGTGCGGTACTCTATATCGTCCCAACATGTTTTTTATGTCTTAGGAAGATAAAAGCTACAAAGAATGAATGTTAATAAAAATAGTACAGTCAGATACATGACTGTAATTGAGTTCAAGACCATAATCTATTTGTATATCAATAGAGTCTAACTCTTCTGATATGCTTAATTTTGAAGTGATAAAACCTGCTTGTAATGTACCAAAAGGTGTTTCATATACACCTAGATGGTAATAACCCTCTTTAAAAAGCATATCTGTAGAAATTTGCCCATGTTTTGTAAGCGATACAGAATCAGAGTCGATTTTTAACATATTTTTAACAGTAGATGGAGAGCCTCCGTTGTCTTCTTCAGAGAGCTCTTCATAAGTGACAATATGTTTACCTGAAACCTGTTTGTAAATGCCCTGTTGTATTGTCTGTATTCCAGTGTCAAATATGTCTTCAAATTCATGCTGTATTCCCTTAATTGTAATAAGTACTTTTGAATTCATGTCTGTCTGCTATCCTTTACTGAATAATAGGTAAATTATACCATATAAGACATGTTATGAACAACTATTTTTGTATTTATTATAAAACCAGTCGTAAATTGCTGAGTGTATAAAAAAATGATTATCTTTATTATCTTTTGCACTTGGCTGTGGTTTGATAAGACTTTCATATTCCTCATCACTTAAAGTTTCCTTAAGTTTTTCTTTTGAACTATCTGGAACTACAGCATATGTTTCATCAACAAAACAAAGACTTGGAAACAGGACACACCACCAGTTCCTACCTTGGGCTTTTCCTATCTCGACACATAGTGCTTTATAGTTTCCAGCAGGGAATACAAGGTCTCCATATGATTTTACAGGAAAATATCTTTTTTCTAGGGAAACATTTACTGGATAGTCTAAACCACTGCTGGCGATAATATCCATAGCTGATTTTTTAATATTATCTTCTTGTAATACTAAAAGTTGTTCAGCATCAGACATAGCTTTTGTGTTTGCAATAGACTTCTGAAGCTGTCCTATTATGCCATCACGCACTTTAAGTTTTAATGACTGGTCGGTTTCAGTGTCACTATTAGCTATTACATGCAGCCTTATTATGTTATCTGCAATGTTTTCTTGTACTATTTCTTGGTTCTGTGTTTCAGTTGGATGGAAAAATTTTACTCCAGCCAGAAGCATAGAAAAAGACACTGCATAAATAAATATAAGAAAGAAAACTCTTGGTGCTTTTAATAAGTTTTTTTGATAATGTTTCATATGTTACCTCTTTTCTACGCACATTATATGTAAGTACGGTTTAATTGATGAATAAGAAAAATAAATTATATGGATAGTATTTCCTGTTTTTTGCAATATATACATATCTTATTTTTTTATTAATAAATACAAGGCAGATGCATTTTAGCATAAAATGTGATATTATGTTACTGTCATTATACACTTATATAAACTGTAAAATATAAAGAACAGGAGGTACTTTTATGGGAAAATCAACTGTAAAAGAGAATATAAAAAATACAAATAATAAAAAGAAAGATAAAAAATTCTGGCTTGGTTTAAAAATTTTTTTATTGTTGTTTTTACTAGGAATTTTAGCTGTACTTATAGTATTTTATTTTAAATTTGGCGATGAGCTATTACAGTGGAAAAATGAAGCACATGATATTATAGAGCGTTCTACAGTTGAAACGTTTCGTGCATCAGAAACAAGTATGGTTTATGCGTCAAATGATTCTGTTGTGGCGAAATTAAAGGGTGATAGAGATTCGTATTATCTGACATTTGAAGAGATACCGCAGAGAGTAAAGGATGCTATGATTGTAATAGAAGACAGAGATTTTTTTAAGCATGATGGCGTAAATTTACTGTCAACCTTTAAAGCGGCAGCATTGCTTGTCAAAAGTAAAATAAAAGGAGAAAAAATTCAACGTGGCGGCAGTACCATTACACAGCAGACAGCGAAACTTGTATTTCTAACAAATGCAAAAACATATGAAAGAAAAATAAGAGAAATATTTATTGCCTTTGAAATGGAGAAAAAGTATACTAAAAACCAGATACTTGAGTTTTATATAAATACTATGTATTTTGCCAATGGTTATTATGGAATAGAAGCTGCTGCAAAAGGATATTTCAGTAAGTCTGCCTCGGAACTTACATTGCCAGAAGTTGCTTTTCTGTGTGCAATACCAAACAACCCTTCGTTATATGACCCGTTTGATAACTTTGACAATACTAATAAGAGAAAAGAACGTATCTTGGAGCAGATGTTAGATGCAGAAGTTATAACTGCTGCTGAATATACCGATGCAAGTTATGAAGATATAGTTCTTAATCCAGCAGAAGCAATAAAGACACAAAATTATTTAACAACATATGCTGTTAGATGTGCTGTCAAAGCACTTATGCAGTCACAAGGATTTGAATTTAAGTATAAATTTGCAAATGATGCAGAAGAAGAAGAATATAATAAAAACTATGATGAAGTGTATAATGAATGTCATACTTTATTGTATACAGGCGGATACAGAGTATACACATCATTAAATAAGAAAAAGCAGAAATTACTACAAAAGTGTGTTGATGAAAAGCTATCTTCTTTTACAGAAAAAAATGATGGGGTATATGCACTTCAAGGTGCGGCAACATGTATAGATAATAAGAATGGTTACGTTGTTGCAATAGTTGGTGGACGTAAACAGAAATCGTTAACTGGATACACACTTAATAGGGCATTCCAAGGTTATCGTCAGCCGGGAAGTTCTTTTAAGCCTATTGCAGTGTATACACCACAACTTGAAAGGGATTACACCCCTGATACCATAGTTGATGACACTTATTTTGAAGGTGGACCAAGAAACTCCAACGGAACATATTCCGGCAGAGTACCTCTTCGCTATGCGATTGAGAAATCAAAAAATGTAGTTGCATGGAAATTATTTGAGGAACTTACTCCAAAGGTCGGTCTGTCATATGTATTAAATATGAATTTTAACAGGATAGATGATAACGACTATTATCCAGCTGCATCTCTTGGCGGACTTACTAATGGTGTGACAACAGTAGAAATGGCATCTGCATACGCTACACTGGCAAATGATGGAATGTTCCGTGACCCTACTTGCATTAAAAAAATTACTGATTCTGAAGGAAATATTATTGTAAATAATAATAAACTCCGTAAGGAAAAGAGAGTCTATGAAGAAAATGCTGCACGCATGATGACAGATATACTTACTGGCGTTTTAAAGACTGGTACAGCAGCAGGTCATTCACTTAATAATATGGCGTGTGCTGGCAAAACTGGTACTACAAGTGATAAAAAAGATGGCTGGTTCTGCGGATACACACCATATTACAGTACAGCAGTGTGGGTTGGCTACGACACACCAAAAACTCTTTCTGACTTATACGGCTCTACCTATCCACTGTCTATATGGGAAGAATTTATGAACCAGATTCATGAAGGGCTAGAGTACAAAGATTTTGAATCCTATATTGGTGCGGGTGATGATGATGACAATAATTACTATGACGATGATAATACATGGAATGATACGCCGGACGATTGGGATAATACAGATGAAGGAGAATTAAACGAGATGGAAACTCAAAAACCTGACAAAACGGATAAACCGGATGAACCCGATTATCCAGATGAACCGGATGAACCTGACTATCCAGATGAGCCTGATGAACCTGATTACGAGGATCAACCAGAGGACATACCTAATGAGCCAGATGAACCGGAAGATATACCTAATATACCGGATGAGCCAAATTATCCAGACGAACCGGATGAACCTGACTATCCAGATGAGCCTGATGAACCTGATTACGAGGATGGTGATGAAGATTTATCTGGAGATGAAGGATATAGTGAACCAGAACCTTATGCGGATGATAATGAAGATTTAACGGAGTAGATAAATATGGTTACTATAAGTCTATGTATGATTGTAAAAAATGAAGAGGCTGTGTTAAAAAGATGTCTTGACAGTTTGTCTGATATAGTCGACGAGATTATTATTGCTGACACAGGTTCAACAGATGGCACAAAAGAAATTGCATTAGAATACACTAAGCAAGTCTATGATTTTGTGTGGACTGGCGACTTTTCCAAAGCGAGAAACTTTGTGTCATCTAAAGCGACAAAAGAATATATATACACTGCTGATGCAGATGAATATCTTGATGAAGAAAACAGGGAAAAATTAAAAAGACTTAAATCTATACTTTTGCCAGAAGTAGAGATAGTACAGATGTTATACTGTACACCTCCAGAACTAAGTACTGTATATAACTTTGAAAAAGAATATAGACCGAAGTTGTATAGAAGGCTTAGAACTTTTACATGGATTGACCCTATACATGAAACTTTGCGTACAGACCCTTTAGTTTTTGACAGTGAAATAGAAATACAACACAGACCTGCTGGCAATCATGCCAGCAGGGATTTAGAAGCAATGGCAAATATATTTAAAAATGGTCAGAGGATTTCTAAAAAGATACATCATATGTATGCAATGGAACTATTTCGTTCAGGAACAGACTATGATTTCTGCAATGCAGCACAAATATTTATGCAGACAATGGAACAGGATGACAGAAGTATAGATGAAATAAAAGAAGCAATATGTGTACTTGCAAGATATCACCGCATTACAGGGAATATATCAGGATTTTTTAGCAACGCACTAAAAGATGCGGTAACAGAGCCAAGTGCAGAAATTTGCTGTGAGCTTGGAATGTATTATGAAAGCGTGGGGAATTATAAAGAAGCATTGATATGGTATCAGAATGCCCTGACAGAGACAGAAAGCATACTGGATATAAGAACATCTGGCGAATTTCCTGAAAAAGGACTTGAAAGGTGCAAAAAATTATGGACGAAAAAATAGAATATATGACTATTGATAAAAATACAGCCGAAGAAATAGAAAATAAAATGCCAGAGGAAAGCGAACTCTATGAACTTGCTGACTTATTTAAAGTATTTGGTGACTCTACCAGAATAAAAATACTTTATGTATTGTTTGAAAATGAAATGTGTGTATATGATATAGCAAATATTTTAAATATGACCCAAAGTGCAATTTCACATCAGCTACGCATACTTAAACAAAATAGATTAGTGCGTTTTAGAAAAGATGGAAAAAACGTATTATACACCTTGGCAGATGGACATGTACTTGCGATTCTTAGTCAAGGTATGGAACATATAGAAGAATAATAGGAGTATAAATGGTAATGGATAAAAAAATATTAAATTTTGGATTCGCTGGATTTGGTCTTATAGGTGGCTCTATTGCACGTTCTCTGCGCAATTTATACCCATCTTCATATATCACTGCATATAACTACTATATTACAAAACAGCATCCAAAACTTGAAATAGCAAAAAAAGAAGGGGTACTTTCAAAGATTAGTACATCACTTAAAGACTTTTCCAAATGTGATGTTATATTTTTATGTGCTCCCGTTATGACTAATGTTTCATACCTTAAACAGCTTGCACCATATGTACAAAAAAACTGTATCATTACTGATGTAGGAAGTGTCAAAGGCAATATATACAAAGCTGCCTGTGAACTTGGGATTACACGCAATTTTATAGGAGGTCATCCAATGACAGGTTCTGAAAAAACAGGGTATAATAATTCAGATGCCTCATTTTTAGAGGGAGCATACTACATATTAACTCCTACAGATGACACACCAGAGGAATTTACAAACTGGATGACTGATTTTGTAAAAGCGTCAGGTGCATACTGTACGATTATGGATTATACAACACATGACATTATAACATCAGCTATAAGCCATTGCCCTCATGTTATATCTGCTGCACTTGTAAACCTTGTAGCACTGCATGACAAAAATACAGATGGAATGTATAGCAGACTAGCAGCAGGCGGTTTTAAAGATACTACAAGGATTTCCTCCTCTTCTCCTGAAATGTGGCAAAATATATGTCTTACAAATTCTGAATGTATAACAGACTTTCTTGATGAATATATAAAAAGTCTTGAAAATATTAAAAATGCAATTGCCGCCAATGATGGCACAACACTTATGGAATTTTTTGAAAATGCTAAACTTTACAGAGACAACCTGTGAAATAATAAAATATAGACAGGGATAGTGGCTAATAATTTACAGTGTTTTTCTCACCGCCTAAAGTCAATGGATGTTCGCATACAACAACCGAAAGGATTTAGAATATGAAAATTTTAGAAGGGTTAAATCCCGAACAGGAAGAAGCAGTTAAACATTTTAAAGGACCACTCCTTATTCTGGCAGGTGCTGGTTCAGGCAAAACAAGAGTTCTTACACACAGAATTGCCTATCTTATAAGTGAATACCGTGTAAATCCGTGGAATATACTTGCTCTTACATTTACCAATAAAGCAGCAGGTGAAATGCGTGAACGTGTTGACACTATAGTATCTGTTAAAAACCCGCAAGATATATGGGTAAGTACATTCCATTCGCTATGTGTACGTATACTAAGAAGACATATTGAAGCTATTGGCTATACCAGAAGTTTTTCAATATATGACAGTGATGACCAAAAAACACTTATGCGTGAAGTCATTAAATATTTAGGACTTGACCCAAAGAAATATAAAGAGCGTGTATTTTTAAGTGTTATTTCCTCTGCAAAAGATGAATTGATAACCCCAGAAAAGTATGAGCTTAAGGCAATGGGTGACTATAATAAAGAAATATATGCACATGTGTACCGTGAATATCAAAAAAGACTTAAAGATGCCAATGCCCTTGATTTTGATGATTTGATAACTAAGACAATAGAGTTATTTAAGAGCAATCCTGATGTGCTTTTCTATTATCAGAACCGTTTTAAATACATAATGGTGGATGAGTATCAAGATACTAACACAGCACAGTTTAAACTTATTCATCTTTTAGCAAATACAATGGATGAAGATGGCTCTGTTTTACACAATTTGTGTGTAGTTGGCGATGATGACCAGTCAATTTATAAGTTCCGTGGAGCTAATATACACAATATATTAAATTTTGAACAATCATATCCAAGTACACGAGTAATCAAACTGGAAGAAAATTACCGCTCTACACAAAACATCCTTAATGCTGCTAATGCTGTTATTCAAAATAACACTGTCCGAAAGGATAAAGCACTCTGGACAAAAAAAGAAAAAGGAGATTTTATTTATTTTAACCGCTTTATAAATGAATATGAAGAAGCATCAGAAATAACTGATGCAATCAGCTATGCTGTATCATCAGGACAAGCTGAATACAAAGATTTTGCAATTCTTTATCGCACTAACGCACAGTCACGTGTTTTTGAGGAAAAGCTTGTCACCAGCAACATTCCATATAAAATTGTGGGTGCAATCAACTTTTACCAACGCAAAGAAATAAAAGATATACTTGCTTATCTGCGGACAATTGAAAATGGGTTTGACGATATTTCTGTCAAACGTATAATTAATGTTCCAAAAAGAGGTATTGGTCTTGCAACTATTGACCGCATTTCTATGTATGCTATAGACCATGGTTACAGTTTTTATGAAGCATTACAGAACTACGAATATATTGATGGGGTAAAAAGAAGTGCTGCTAAACTCCAGTCATTTGTAAGCCTTATAGAATCGTTTAAACGACAACTTGAAGCTTTTGAAATAAGCCTTACAGACTTTATACATGAAGTTATTGAGGAGACAGGGTATGTTAAACTTCTCGAAGAAGAAGATACAGAAGAAGCTTTAAGTCGTATTGAAAATATAGAAGAGCTTGTAAACAAAGTTGCCGCATATGAAAAAAGCACAGAAGAGCCAACTCTTGCAGGTTTTCTTGAAGAAGTGGCTCTTGTTGCAGATATTGACAATGTAAATGAAAGCAACGACCTTGTTCTACTTATGACACTTCACAGTGCAAAGGGACTTGAGTTTCCATATGTATACATAGTTGGCATGGAAGATGGCATTTTTCCAGGATATGCTGCAGTACTTGGTGATGACCCCGAGGAGATGGAAGAGGAACGCAGATTGTGCTATGTAGGAATTACAAGAGCAATGAAGAAATTATCATTAAGCTGTGCTGTCAGCCGTTTTAGGAATGGTGAACAGCAGTACAATAGACCATCACGCTTTTTAGAGGAGGTGCCACGTTATCTTATAAAGCAAACTAGTTTACAAAATTCTAAAATCCCAAAATCAACTAATGCAGTTAAATCAGATAAAATTTCATTATCTTATAATAAAGGCAAAGAGCTGCTTGACAAAAACCCTATGATTAACAAGGGATTTTCCTCTTATAAAGCATCTGCTTCTAAGTCTTCATCATCTATTAGCTACAAAGAAGGAGATAGAGTAAAACATACTACATTTGGAGAGGGTATTGTAAAAAGTCTTGTTGAAAAATCTGGTGATTATCAAGTATGTGTAGATTTCGACAGTGGCACTACACGAAAAATGATGGCTTCGTTTGCCAAGTTAAAAAAAATGTAAAAATACCAATATAACTATAGATATTATGTCTATAATATGGTATACTTTATAATATAGGTAAAACTTAAAACTATAGAAAGGTGGTATAGACTATGGGTGTAAATTCTAAAATTGAAGAATTCTTAAACACTGCTAAATTAAATGAATTGTTACACAAGAAAGAACTTGAAGAAAAGAACAAAAATACAATCTTTATAATATTAGCAGTGATTGGTGCTGTTGCTGCTGTTGCTGGAATTGCATATGCTGTATACAGATATTTCACACCAGATTATCTTGAAGATTTTGACCCAGATGATTATTCGGATAGCTTTGATGATGATTTTATTGAATTTTCAGACAACAAGCCTGAAGCTGAGGATTAATCTTTATGAGTCCAAAGCGTCCTAACTATGGACACTAAATACCGGAATGTTTGCCATTCCGGTATTTTACTGATTAAATAATTAACTGGAGGGCTATTTATGAAACTTTGGGGAGGACGTTTTACAAAAGCTACTAACGAACTAGTACACAATTTTAACGCTTCTATTTCATTTGACCAAAAATTCTATAAAGAAGATATAGAAGGAAGCATTGCCCATGTTACAATGCTTGCAAAACAGCAGATCATTACAAATGAAGACAAAGAAACAATTATCATAGGACTTAAAGGCATACTTAAAGATATTGAAACAGGCAAACTTGAAATAGATGGAACATATGAAGATATCCACAGTTTTGTAGAAGCACATCTGATTGAGCGAATTGGTGAAGCTGGCAAAAAGCTGCACACTGGCAGAAGCCGCAATGACCAAGTGGCTCTCGATATGAAACTCTACACACGAAGAGAAATACTTGAAATGGATGAACTTCTCAAAAATCTTTTAAAAAGCCTGCTTAAAATAATCAAAGAAAATACGGATACTATAATGCCTGGTTTTACACATCTGCAAAAGGCACAGCCTGTGACACTTGCTCATCATATGGGTGCTTATTTTGAAATGTTTAAAAGAGACCGCTCTAGACTTACAGATATTTATAATAGAATGAACTGCTGCCCTCTTGGCTCAGGTGCATTGGCAGGCACCACATACCCACTTGATAGAGAGTATACAGCTAGTCTTTTAGGATTTGCAGGTCCTACACTTAACAGTATGGATGGGGTTTCCGACAGAGACTACCTTATAGAATTTTCTGCTGCAATGTCAATTATAATGATGCATTTAAGCCGTTTCTGTGAAGAAATAACTATTTGGAATTCTAATGAATACCAATTTATAGATATAGATGATTCATACTCTACAGGCAGCAGTATTATGCCACAGAAAAAAAACCCTGATATAGCAGAGCTTGTACGTGGTAAAACTGGACGTGTCTATGGTACAGTTATGTCTTTACTCACTACAATGAAAGGTCTTTCTCTTGCTTATAATAAAGATATGCAGGAAGATAAAGAGCTAGTTTTTGATGCCATAGATACTACAAAAGGATGTATACTTTTATTTAATGGTATGCTTGACACACTTAAATTCAATAAAAATCAAATGCGTAAAAGTGCAGAGGGCGGCTTTACCAATGCTACTGATGCTGCCGACTATCTTGTAAATCATGGAGTGCCATTCCGTGATGCTCATGGCATAATCGGAAAACTTGTACTTTATTGTATTAATAGCAATAAATCCCTAAGTGAGTTATCTTTAAGCGAATATAAAGCAATAAACCCTATTTTTGAAGAAGATATCTACAGTGCTGTCAGCATGGAAACTTGTGTAGAAAAGAGAAATACTATAGGTGCCCCCGGACCAAAGGCAATGGAAGAAGTTATTGTCCTATATGAAAAATACTTAGAAAGTAACTAAAATATAGAAAATGCAAGATTCTTATTATTTAGAATCTTGCATTTTCATTTAATCAGTTTATAAAAATCGTTTACGGTGTAATATCCACAGTAGTGCAATGCACACAATTATAATAAGGATACATATTATACCAAAACCATGTGCTGTATTAGCAAGTGGTACCCATCTACTGTTTACATTCATACCATAAATACCTGAAACAAGTGTAGGTATACCCATTACAAGTGTGATTGACGTGAGAGTTTTCATTACATTATTAAGCCTGTTGTCAAGGACTGAAGACATCAAATCCCTTGTACCATTTATAATATCCCTGTAAATTGTTGTCATTTCAATAGCCTGCTGGTTTTCAACGATTACATCGCCCAGCAAATCTTTGTCATCTGGGTATTGCTCAAGCCTTTTATATCTTGTAAGCCTGTCAAGTACAACTGCATTAGCTCTCAGTGAAGTTGCAAAGTATACAAGAGTAGATTCCAATGCGTGTAAATCAATTAAATCAGCATCCTTTGTATTATCATCTATACGCTCTTCTATTTCTGTACGTTTTTTGTCAATAATTCTAAGATTAGTCTGATAATAAGAAGCCACTCTGAATAATATCTGATATACAAACCTAAGCTTTTTTTTAGTGCTGAACTCCTTTACCCTACCATTTATAAAAGCTTGGAGAATCGGCGTGTCCACAGAACATACAGTAATAATCATATCCTGTGCAAGTATAATGCCTAGAGGTACTGTGGTATAAGCCTCCTTTTCATGACGTATCTCTAATGCTGGGATATCCACAAGTATAAGGGTATACCCATCTTCAAGTTCCACACGCGAACTTTCTTCATCATCCAACGGAGCAAGCAAGTCATTTATATCAATACCTAGTTCCTCTGCTACTTTCTTACCTTCTGGTATCGCAGGATTACACATATATATCCAAACACCATCTACTGGACCGTTCTCCTCATGGATTTTTCTGTCATCTGTCTTATAATACTTTACCACATTATCTCACCAGCTTTCTGTATACTATACAACATTATTTCTATGAAATATCAATTCCTTCATCTAAAAGTTCTTCTTTTAAATTTTCCAACATACTAAACCTTGTATTCCAATAGTCAATGTTCTTCACCCATGCTCTTGCTTGCATCTTAATACGTACTGGGTTAAGTTTATACACAACTACACTCATATCTTTATCATGGCAAATACGTTCTTCCCTGCGCATAACTCCCATTACAATTCCACGTACCTTTGCAGTTTCTACATGATATGGAACCATAAAATCCAAAATTAACATTCTGTCCTCTTGGTTTGAGGTATTAGTAACATTTGAATTAGAAATAGTGCCATTAGGAATAACGACAACTTTATTGTCAACAGTATGTATTCTTGTATAAAAAATGTCGATACTTTCTACTGTTCCTTCTTCTCCTACAGTAACTATATAATCTCCCACTTTAAATGGTTTAAGCAAAAGTATAAGTACACCTCCTGCAAAGTTTGACATACTTTCCTGCAATGCCAGACCTACTGCAAGCCCTGCGGAGCCAATCATTGCAAATATTGAACTTGCACCAACCCCAAGTATGCCTGCTACAATAAGAATAAGCACAATATTGTAAGTAAGACCTGTAAAAGACATAACAAATTTTTGTATGTCAACCTCAACATATTTTTTCTCCATCCATCTACTTGTCATTTTTGTCATTTTTTTAACAATTTTTCTTCCAATAATAAACACAAATACAGCAAGTGCAATAGTACATACAAGATGGAATATATAGTTAAGTACTACCTCTCTTTGTGAAAGTAGATACTGTATAAAAAAGTTTGTCTTCTCTACGGCTGTAGCTTCAGAATTCATAACCTGTTCAACATCTTCTATTTTTATCTCACTTCCTGCCATAGAAGTAATGTCACTTGCCATAAGCAGACACATACAATACATTCTAGAAAATACTGTCACAATATACCATGCCTTTCTATAAATTTCACTTACAGCTCCATACGCTCATTCCAAGAGGCGGAACTTCAATAACTATAGAGTTATCCCTGCCATCCCATGATATTTCTTTAGAACTCTTTTGACTTTTATTTATATGACCTGTTCCTCCATAAATGGTGTTATCACTATTAAATATTTCCTTGTATTTACCTTTAAACGGAACACCTACTCTAAAATTCTCATATATTACAGGTGTAAAATTAAAAATAAACAAAAGCTGCTCACTCTTATCTGATGTACGTCTAACAAATGTAACAATACTGTGGTCTGCATCCATACTGCTCATCCATTCAAAACCTGTTTCATCATAGTCATTTTCATAGAGACAAGGGTGTTTTAAATAGAATTTATTAAGTGCTTTAACATACTCCTTAAATACACTGTGTTCTGGCATATCAGCTTCATCCCATGGCAAGCTTTTTTTCTCGTTCCACTCTTCTTTTTGTGCAAACTCCTGTCCCATAAACAGCAGCTTTTTACCGGGATGTGCCATCATAAACCCATAAGCAGCACGCAGGTTAGCAAACTTTTGTTCCATATCACCTGGCATTTTCATAAGCATAGATGCCTTTAAATGCACAACTTCATCATGTGAAAATACAAGCACAAACTTTTCACTATAAGCATAGACCATGCTAAAGAGAAGCATACCATGTCTTCCCTTTCTATAGAGTGGGTCTGTCTGCATATAACTTGTAAAGTCATTCATCCATCCCATGTTCCACTTGAAATCAAAACCAAGCCCATCACTTTCTGTACTTCCAGTTACTAAAGGCCATGCTGTTGACTCTTCCGCAATAAGAAGTGCACCATCCTTTCTCTTATGAAAAGCATTGCTAAGTTTTTTAAGAAGTGCAATCGCTTCAAGGTTTTCATTTCCACCATATATATTAGGAAGCCACTCTCCGTCCTGCTTGCCATAGTCAAGATAAAGCATTGATGCAACTGCATCCATTCTTATACCATCTGCATGATACTTGTCAATCCAGAATAATGCGTTTGCAATAAGGAAATTGTCAACCTCTGGCTTTCCATAGTCAAATATAAGAGTTCCCCAGTGAGGATGTTCTCCCCTTCTTGGGTCTTCGTTTTCATAAATACATGTACCATCAAATCTTGCAAGCCCATTAGCATCTCTTGGAAAATGTGCAGGAACCCAGTCAAGAATCACGCCTATATTTTTCTTGTGCATATAGTCAATAAAATACATAAAATCCTGTGGTGTACCATATCTTGATGTAACTGCATAGTAACCTGTAACCTGATAACCCCATGATTCATCAAGTGGATGCTCCATTACAGGCAGTATCTCAATATGCGTATATCCCATCTCTTTTACATAGCTAGCAAGCATAGGAGCAATCTCCCTATAATTTAAAAACTCTTCATCACATTTTGGAACTGCTTCCCCATTATAATCTTTCTTATGCCATGAACCAAGATGCACCTCATATATTGACATAGGCACTTTCTTATAGTCTATATCTTTACGTTTAGCAAGCCAGCTAGAGTCACCCCATTTATATGTGTCTAAATTAACAACTACACTGGCATTGTCTGGACGCTTTTCACAGGCGAAACCATAAGGATCAGTTTTTAAAAATACTGTTTTGTAGTCCTGTCTGATTTCATATTTATAAATGCTGCCCTGTAAAATTCCAGGTATAAATAAAGAAAAGACACCCGAATCACCTACACGGCACATCTGATGCCGTCTTCCATCCCAAAAGTTAAAATCACCTACAACACTTACACGTGCTGCATTTGGAGCCCATACTGCAAAGTGTACACCATACACAGTAGTATTTTTCTTTCTCTTGTCCATGTCTTCTGTGACATCCCATCTTATCTCAGCATCATCAAGACATCCATCTATAGCAATAGGGTGTGCACCAAAACACTTATATACATCATAGTACACACCCTTTTCAAAACGCCTTGTATCGCTTCCGCCTATTATATCTGTATAAAGGTAAGGGTCTTCAAGCTCAATTTCTGAATTTTTATCATACTTTACAATAAATGTATATGGTTCCACCTTTTTTCCATTAAGTAGTACGACAAATACACCTGCTTCATCGGCTTCCTCCATATTATAACACTTTCCAGTTGATTTTATTTTTAACTGTACAGATATAGCATCTGGTAAAAATGTCTGTACCAGTATGCCACCTCTCACCTTATGTGGTCCTAATATTCTATCAGGATGTTCTTCCTCAGAATATACAATTGCTTCTATTCCTTCCCAGTCCATTAAATCATATAATTTTTTATTCATAATCTCCTCGTTTCTGTGTTATATATACACAGTTTCACACTGATGTTTTATATTTTGTGAATAAATAAACCGCTCCTCAGCTTTGGCTCAAACCATGTAGACTTAGGCGGCATCAAACATCCTGCATCAGCTACAGCAAACAATTCTGCTATTGGAACAGGATACATTGCAAAAGACACTTTCATGTCACCGTCTGCCCGTCTCTCAAGCTCATTCAGACCTCTTATTCCACCGATAAAATCAATTCTTGGGTCAGTCCTTGGCTCTTTAATTCCAAGCACAGGGTCTAAGATATAATTTTGTAGAACTGATACATCAAGTGCGTCCACTGCATTATCTAACTTTACTAAGTTCTCCTTTACTGTGAGCATATACCATGTCTTGTCCAAATACATGGCAATCTCACCTTTCTTTGATGGATGCTTTGCACTGTCAAGCTTTACAATATCAAAGTAAGCATTTACTTTCTCCATAAACTCAGACTCTGACAGTCCATTTAAATCCTTAACACAGCGGTTATAATCCATAATCTTAAGGCTTTCATCAGGAAACAGTACTGAAAGGAAATAATTAAACTCCTCAGTCCCATCATAATCCGCGTGAGTTCTATTTTCTAGTCCTGCCTTTACCGCTGAAGCAGCACGATGATGCCCATCTGCTATATAGATATCACTTACCTTGGAAAATGTATTTTCAATTACAGCCATATCTTCACTATTTGAAATCTTCCACACAGTATGTCCAATACCATCATCCGCATTAAAATTATAAATTGGCGTTTCCATCATAATCCGTTTAACCACATCATTTATAGGTTTTTGTGAGCGGTATGCCAAGAATACTGGACCTGTCTGTGCGTTAAGTGTCTCTATATGCCTTATTCTATCTTTTTCCTTTTCTTCACGTGTATTTTCATGCTTTTTAATAATATTATTTAAGTAGTCATCAATACTTGCACAAGCAACAATTCCTGTCTGTTTTCTTCCATCCATTGACAACTGATAAATATAATAGCATCTATCACTATCTGTAATAAACGTTCCGTCTGCTATCATACTCTCCAATATTTCTTTAGCCTTTAGGTAAACCTCCGGTGCATATGTATCTACACTATCCGAAAATTGTGTTTCAGCCCTGTCAATCCTTAAGAATGATAACTCATTGCCTTTAACCGCTTCCTTAGCCTCTTGCCTGTTATAGACATCATATGGCAGTGCTGCGACTTTGTCAGCCACCTTTTCATCTGGTCTGACTGCTATAAATGGTTTTATCCTTGCCATGTCAACCTCCAAAACTTTTCATAATAACAATAGTATACCAAAAAAATAGAAAAAAACAAATAAAAAAGGACAAAAACAATGTTTCATCCTTTTTAATATAGCTGTCTTATTAATATCCCACTTTTTTCCCAGTTTTTGTCATATAACCACTGATATGCCCTGCACTATAATCTGCTTTCTTTTTTGAAGTTGGAATTGCTGGGTCTGTAGGGTCATAATTTATTGTAGAATCAACTGTTATTGTAGGGCTCTTACCAAGTGGTCCCGGTTTTGAAGAACTTCCTGCTACAATGTTTACTTCAGAACCCGTTGCAACATAATCATATATCCACTTTGCATCGGCAACAGTCATGCGGATACATCCCGCTGACGCAGGAGAACCCAGTTTATTATAAGTCACTGGATTAAGTGCATAATGTGACTGGCTTCCAACTGCGATTGCATGAAAATAAACATTGCCAACGATATGTGTAGCCCACCTAGCGTAGACTACACTTCCATCTGGTTCATTCATTGGCTTTAATGTATACTTTGTTGCTGCTCCATTACTTGAAACAGAATATGAACCAAGCGGTGTAAAAGAAGAGCTTATGTTAAGTGCTGATGCCGTTCCCATGCTTGATACATCCCTGCCTACCGAAACAGTAAATGTCTTTACTGGTATTATGTATGCCTTTTTATCCTCATCATATGCATA
>CANOID010000027.1 GCA_947565985.1 uncultured Lachnoclostridium sp. | reverse complement strand
ATGATGCCATTTTTAAGTTATTTGTCCAGCGTTTGTTTAAAATGCCAGATGTTACACCACTCTTTACTTTTGCAATTATACCATATTAAGTATTATTTTACAATATTTTAATCCATATTCTTTAAAAAGCAAACTATCCTTTTTATTTTAAGCGAAAGTGCTAAAATAATATCTTAAAAAATGCCGGTTCTATAATAATATTTAACATGGATATATTAAAAATATTTTAATATAATGAATTAAATCTTATGGAGAGGAGAGATAAATATGAGTAATGAACCAAAGAAGAAAGGTCTTAGTAAAGGCTTTGTGTGGTTTCACGCAACATCTGTAAATGGCGGTGCAATGGCAATAGCAGCAACAATTTCTACATATTTTTCACTATATGTACAGGAAACTATTGGCATTACAGCCGCACAGCTATCAGTTATACTGCTGATTTGTTCCTTATGGGATGCAATTAATGACCCAATGATGGGCGTTATATGCGATTCTTGTAACCCAAGATGGGGACGTTACCGCACATGGTTTACCTTTACACCGGTCTTTCTGCTGGTAGATATGTTCCTGCTTTTCAGCAATCCTGGTTTTATACAAGGAAGTATTACAGCTAAATGTGTCTATGTATGTATTACATATATGTTCTATGGAATGATAGTTACGGCATACACAATGCCACAGATGGCAATTCTTCCAGCTATGACACTTGATGACCAAGAACGTAATGACGTTTTAGCAAAAGGTGCAGGAGTTTGTGCATTGATGTTTACTATAGCTTCCACTTTCTCTGTACAGCTTGTAGAAATCTTTGGAAGTTACCGCAGACTTATGTGTATATACGCTGTATTTGCTGTTATTTCTTTCTGGGGATTATTTAAAACTTCAGAAGAACGCTATGTTGCACCAAAGGATGAGAATGGAGGAATTAAGCAGTTAATCTATGTATTCCGCCATAAAGAAATCTGGCCGGTTATGCTTGCATGGTGTCTGGCTGCTGTGTCTTATGGTTTTATGTTTTCTTCTTCTGTATATTATGCACAATTTGTTATGGCACCAGGAAGAGTTAATTTTGAAACGATGGATGAAGCAACTATTGGAGCAACAGTTGGCGGCACTATTTCTACATACATGGGGTTTATATCTATGGGCGCATTAATTTCCATGATGTTTTTAATGCCAATCTTCTTAAAGAAGTTTAGAACTGGTTATAAGGCGATAATTGTTTCACAGATACTTACAATTATTTGTTATACAATTTTGTTCTTTACAGGTCGTCTTAATTTTATGTACTGCTGCATACTGTCATTTATTGCCACAGCAGTAGGAGCTATGGTCAATGCACTTGTAAACGTACTTGTTAATGACACAATCGACTTTATAATGTTAAAAGAAGGAAAACAGCTTAACGGAATTGTTTCTTCTGTAAAGGGTTTTGCACAGAAGTGTGGTAATACTATTACAAACTCAGGTGTACTTGCAATTCTTGCTCTTTGTAACTTTGATGCGACACTTGGACCGTTCGGACAGCCACAAAGTGCGGTTACTGGTACAAATGTTGTGCGTTTCCTTATCCCTGCACTTGTCTCTGTTATTATCCTTGTGATTATGATTTTCTATCCGCTTAAAAAGTTCTTCCCAGAGATTGAGAAGATGAAACAGAAGATGGCTGCAGAGCATGGGGAATAACTGGCAATAATAATTAGAATGTATGATTAGGCACTAGCTATTCTATAGCAGAAATCTTATAAAAATTACTGCAAAAGAAGCCAGTTCTCTATAAAATAAAAGAGCGGGCTTCTTTTTGTTTCTTAATAAATTACGGAAATGCAGTTTTTTTATCAGTCTTATGGAGCTTTTTATATTCTTGAGGTGGTACACCGTAAGTTTGACGAAATACCCTAGAAAAGTGGTCGGCAGAATTATACCCAATATATTCGGCAATCTCACCCACTTTAAGGTCTGTGTTATTTAGAAGTTTTACTGCGTCTGACATACGAAGCTGCTTAATTAAAGCAGTAAATTTGCAGCCAGTATTCTGCTTAATAAGAGTACATAGATGTGGTTCACTGTAGTGAAAGAATTCTGCTAGTGACGATAAAGTTATAGTGCGATAGTTATGTTGAATGTATTGCAGTACCAATGAAAAATCAGACCCCATTTGGTAGTCATAAAATTGAAGAGTTTGACTGTAGTTGCGAAGTAAACAAATAAACATTAAATTTATCCAACTTATACAGCAGACATTGTTATATGAATCATTTTTGTAGCATTCCATAAATGCGTTTCTTAAAATAATTGTTATATGTTTTGTATCTTTTGCAAAAAATAAAAGATAGTTAGGATGGCTTTGACCAAGAAGTATATTGTGAAAAAACTGTGCAAGCAGGTCTTTTTGTGAAAGCAGTGAGAAGAATGTAGTATCAAATGTACTCTTTCTAATCATAATACAAAAAACCATAGAATTATCATCGTCAATAAGCAGGTCGTGGTCTGAGCCCGGAGCTATAATACACAGTTCACCTTTGCTCATTACACGTGATTCTTTTTCAAAGAAGAATCTGCATGAACCAGAAGAGACAAAGTCAATTTCAAAGTAATCATGTGAATGAAGGAAAGGTCGTGTATACCGAGGATGGCGTATAACAAAGACATCCTTCTGGTCAGGTATAATATCATCTTCTCCTACCTCGCGTGGAAGTTCTTGCGAAGATGGTGTTACTGAAACGATAGTTGCGTCCATGATTTTTTCAAATTCTTCATCAGCCATAAAATCAAAAGTAGTATTGGCATGGAGAGTGTCAGGACGGTTTGTAGAAAGTTTGCCGTTTTTGTAAAGATAATTTGTTATCTCAGGAAATTGCATACGTTTTCCAGTATGTTCAAAGTATTCTTTCAAATTTTTTTGTAACCAGCCAAAGGTTGTGTAATAAATCATTGTGGCTCCTTTTCATTAATTGATTTACAAGATTAAACATAATTAAGGTAGTATAACAGAAAAAGATAAAATTAGCAAGAAAATTATAAGTTTAGAAAGGGGAAGTATCTTATGAAGGTTATTAATATAAAAATTAATGGTATTACAGAACCAGTGGGGTTTTGTATGGATTATGTTATCTGTTCATGGAGGGTAGTTGAGACAGACAGCAAAAAACAGGTTGATGCATTAATAGAAGTAAGTACAAAAAAGGATTTTAGCACAATACTGTATACAAAAAGCGGCAAAGGTCTTAGGCAACAGGGAGAAAAGTTAGATATTGTATTAAAACCTAGGACAACTTATTACTGTCGTGTAAAGATAACTGGTGACAATGGTGACAGTGCAATTAGTGAAACTGCGTGTTTTGAAACAGGTAAGATGAATGAATTATGGAACGCTTCATGGATTGCTGCAAAGAAACAAGACATTTTTCATCCTCTGTTCAAAAAGACTATAGAGATTTCAAAGCCTGTTAAAAGAGCTAGGTTTTATGGCACTGGCGTGGGTATATTTGAATTGTATTTAAATGGTAAAAAAGTGGGAGATGAATACCTTGCACCTTATGTGACAGAGTATGAAACAGCTATCCAGACAATTACATATCCTCTGGACATTATAACAGGCAGCAATACTTTTGATATTATACTTGGCAAAGGCTGGTATATGGGACTTTTCGGGCTAGGATTACAGAAGAACAATTTCGGAAGTCGTATGGTAACCATTGCTGAAATATACATCGAATATGAGGATGACACAGAAGAAGTTATCTACACAGATGAAACTTGGGAGTACAAAGGCTCACTGGTGGAAGACTCTGGCATTTATGATGGTGAAGTTTACAATGAACTTCTCTGGGATGGAAAGGAAAATTCATGGAAAAAAGTGGATGTAATTGTAAAACCAGAGGATGATAAAGCAACAAAGAATCTTGCTAAAAGTCATCTTGTAGACCGTTTAAGTCTTCCAGTCCGTGTTATGGAAAAAATAGCTGTACAAGAAGTTATTACAACACCATCAGGTGAAACAGTGCTTGATTTTGGACAAAACTTTGCTGGATTTGTTGAATTTGATGCGGATTTTGAAAAAGGTACAAAAATTGTTCTTGAGTGTGCAGAAATTCTACAGGATGGGAATTTCTATCATGGCAATTACAGAGATGCAGAATCTAAGTTTACATATATTTCAGATGGCATAAAAAAGAAAGTGAGACCACATTTTACATTCTTTGGATTCCGCTATATAAAAGTGTCTGGATGGCAGGGAGAATGTAAAAAAGAATCCTTTATGGGCAATGTATTGTACTCTGATGTTGAAAGAACCGGCTATATTAAAACTTCTAGCGAAAAAGTGAATCGCCTGTATGAAAATACACTGTGGGGTCTTAAATCTAATTTTATTGATATGCCAACTGATTGTCCACAGAGAAGTGAACGCTTAGGTTGGACAGGTGATGCACAGGTATTTGCACCAACTGCAAGTTATCATGTGGACACAATGGCTTTTTTCCATAAGTTTATTAAAGATTTAAGAGATGAACAGAAATACTTAGATGGTGCAATGCCAAACTTTATTCCAAATATAGGACATAAAGAAAGTGCAGGAAGTGTATGGGGTGATGTTGCAACATTTGTACCAGAAACTATGTTTGAATATTATGCAAATCTTGATGAGTTGGAGTATGCTTATCCTATGATGAAAGACTGGGTGGAATATATTGACAGGAACGATGAAGCAAATGACGGCAGAAATTATATGTTTGATTTTGCCGATACATTTGGCGACTGGCTTGCACTTGACGGCATGACACCAACTAGTTTTAAAGGAAGCACAGATGACAATTA
The DNA here is from genome assembly GCA_947565985.1 of uncultured Lachnoclostridium sp. GTDB lineage: Bacteria > Bacillota > Clostridia > Lachnospirales > Lachnospiraceae > Butyribacter. The sequence goes on along the minus strand of CANOID010000027.1, from coordinate 24,223 downwards.
TATATCTTCTATTTACTACTATCGTTCTGTGCAGATTGTCAAACAGGCTGCAAAGCGTCTTGGAAAAGAAGAAGATGCAAAACGCTATGAGAAACTGGAAGGTGAAATTAAAGAAGCAATACTTAAAGAATTTTTTACGCCAAGTGGAAGACTTGCCATTGATACACAGACAGCATATGTAATCGCACTTAAGTTTGGTATATACCGCAATAAAGAAAAACTGATAGACCAGTTTAAGGCAAGGCTTAAAAAAGATATGTACCAGATTAAGGGAGGATTTGTTGGAGCACCACTTCTTTGTACAGTAATGGGTGAAGCTGGAATGTATGAAACTGCATATGACTTTTTACTTAAAGAAACCTATCCCGGCTGGCTGTTTGAGGTTAATATGGGTGCAACAACTATCTGGGAGAGATGGAATTCTGTGGATGAAAATGGTATAATAAGCGATACAGGTATGAACTCACTTAACCATTACTCTTATGGCTCTGTAATGGAATTTGTCTATGCATATGCAGCAGGAATACGACCAGCAGAACATGGGTTTGCACATGCAATAATTGCACCACATCCAGATATACGTCTCCGTAAAATAGAGTGCAGTTTTAATTCCGTATCTGGAAAATATGTATGTAACTATGAGATATGCAGTGATGGCAAAATGCATGTTGAAATAGAAGTGCCATTTAACTGCAAAGCAAGTGTAGAACTTCCGGGATACAAGGAAAAAATTATAGAACTTTTAGCTGGCAGTTATGTATATGATTATAAACCAGAAATTGACTTTAGAAAGCCATATAATAAAAATACAAGACTTGAACGGATTGCAAGTGATAAAAAAGCATTAGAAATACTAGCTAAATACGCACCAGCTATTGCAGGAATAGCAGCATCTGGTGACCCTGAGATGGGGGCAAATTCTCTTGATAATATAAGCCATATGGGATATCTGCCGTTTGACCCAAATAAATTAGAACAGGCAATCGCTGAACTTGATGACTTTATAATAGAGTAAACAATAAAATTATATTAATTAAGGGAGGAATTACAATGGTAGATTTAAAAGCAAATCCGTTTTTTCTGGATAACAGCCAGATAAAGTGGGTAGAAGAGACGCTGGCATCAATGAGCGATGAAGAAAAGATTGGTCAGATGTTTTGTCCTATTGGAGGAAACATTGAAGAAGATTATTTAAAAGGGTTTATTGATGAGTTTAAGCCAGGTGCAATGCTTTACCGCCCTATGCCAGCAAAAGATGTACAAAAGACACACAGATTAATACAAGATATATCTAAAATACCACTTCTGTTTGGTGCAAACCTTGAATCAGGCGGCAATGGAATATGTGCAGATGGCACTTATTTTTCTAGACCTATGGGTGTCGCAGCATCGGCTAATCCTGTAAATGCATATCGTCTTGGAGCTATTGCGGGAAAAGAGGCACAAGCTGTAGGATGTAACTGGGCATTTTCACCTATCTGTGATTTAGATATGAATTTCCGCAATCCTATCACCAATGTGCGTACTTTTGGAAGTGACCAAGAGATAGTTATAAATTTTGTTAAAGAACAGCTTAAAGGGTTAAAAGAATACGGCGTAGCAGCAGCGGTTAAGCACTTTCCGGGTGATGGTGTGGATGAAAGAGACCAGCACCTTGTAAGCTCTGTAAACAGTCTGTCTGTAGAAGAATATAACAAGACTTATGGGGCTATTTGGCAGGAAGTAGTAAATGCTGGCACACTGTCAATTATGGTAGGGCATATTTTACAGCCAGCTTACAGTAAATATTTTAATCTAGAGTTAAAAGATGAAGAGATACTTCCAGCAACTCTTTCTAAAGAGATTCTTGAAGGTCTATTAAGAGGAAAACTTGGATTTAATGGTATGATTGTAACAGATGCGACACCAATGATTGGCTTTAATACACCAATGAGAAGGACAGATGCTATTCCTTTGGCTATTGCGGCAGGCTGTGATATGATTCTGTTTAATAAAGATATTCGTGAGGATTATCAAGCAGTACGTGATGCGATTGTAGATGGACGACTTTCAAAAGAAAGGGTAGATGAAGCATGCACAAGGATTCTTGCGATGAAAGCGGCAATGAATCTACATACTGCAAAGGAAGACAAAACTTTGGTGCCTAGTGAGGATGCACTTGCGTGCGTTGCTTGTGATGAACATAAAAGATGGGCAAAAGAGTGTGCAGACGAAAGTGTTACACTGGTAAAAGATACACAAAATCTATTGCCAATTTCACCACAAAAGTATAAGAAAGTACGCTTGTATCTTTTAGAAGACCATGTAGGGGGTGGTTTTAAAGATGGTGATGGAGCTATAGGTATGATAAAGGGATTACTAGAAAAAGAAGGATTTGAAGTTTCACTATTTGACTACTCTAAACCTGACTTTTACGAAATGTTTGAGGGCGGCGTTGCTGATATAAAAAGTAAGTTTGACCTAGCAATCTATGTTGCATGTATTGATACTGCAAGTAACCAATCTGTAAGAAGGATTGACTGGGTACACCTTATGGCAGCAGATGCACCATGGTTTATTAATGATGTGCCTGCCATGTTTATATCCATTGCAAACCCATATCACCTTGTTGACGTACCAATGATTAAGACATTTATAAATGCGTATACGCCTAATCAAGAAATTGTAGAACAAGTGATAGACAAGATTATGGGAAGGTCTGAATTTAAGGGCAAAAATCCTGTAGACCCATTTTGTGGCATCTGGGGAGCAAAGTTTTAATATTATGATTCTAGGGTCAAAAGTAGATAGCAATGCATGTTTACATGCAAATTGCTATCTACTAGCTTGAGTTGGGGGCAAAATACCTTTTGACCACAACATCATATTATTTAAGAAAGGTGGAAGAAAATACTATGGGAATGAATTATAGCAAGATTGCGAACTGGATTATTGCAGAGGATTCTTTTAATCCAGAAACTTTAGGAAAATGTGAAGCAATCATGAGCCTTGGCAATGGTTATCTTGGCGTAAGAAGTGCTACAGAAGAACACTATCTGAATGAAACCAGAGGAATGTTTGTTGCAGGAACCTTTAACAAGTTTGATAAAAACGAAGTGACAGAGCTTCCTAATGCTGCTGACCTTATAGCTGTAGATTTATTTATAGATGGTGAAAGGTTTGCACTTGATTCAGGAAAAATAGAGAGCTATACAAGAGAATTAAATATAAAAACTGGAGTATTGTCACGCAGTACAGTTTGGACTGGCTCATCTGGGAAAAAAGTAAATGCAAAGTTTGAACGTATTGTATCTTTAAAACGTCTGCATACAATTGCACAGCGTATTACATTATCTTTTAGTAATGATGTTACAGTAAAAATACATTCTGGCATAGATGGTACTATGACAAATACAGGAAGCCAACATTTCTCAGATGGCGACAAGCGTTTTTATGACAAAAAATATATACAGTATGTACAGGAAACAACACAGTCGGGCATTGCTTTTGTTGAAACGGCTGTACATGAATTAAGGTTAGATGACAATCTGTTAGAAATGCCAGCAGAAGTCTTTATTGAGCGTCGAAAGGTATATGCAGGGTACACTATAGAAGTAAAGAGCGGTCAAATTTTAGTTATTGAAAAGTATTCTAATATATATACTACACGTGACAAAGGATATAAAGAAAAAGATATTCATGAAATGCAGGAAATATCCCTTGATGCTTGTAAAACAGATATACAGACGGGATATGATGCACTTGTAGCCGAATCCGCTGCACAGTGGGGTAAAGAAGTTTGGGACAAAGCTCCAATAAGCATTGAGGGTGTAAAAGATGCTGTTATAGATGAATTTGCAGTACATTTTGCACAGTACCATATGCGTCTTATGGTGCCAAGTCATGATAACCGCATGAATATAGGTGCAAAAGGGCTTTCTGGCGAAGGTTACAAAGGGCACACTTTCTGGGATACAGAGATTTTCCTATTGCCATATTATATATTTACAGACCCACATACTGCAAGAAAACTAGAGGAATACCGTTATTTGTCACTTCCCGGTGCACATGCCAAAGCAAAGCATAATGGCTATAAAGGAGCAATGTTTCCTTGGGAGGCTGCATGGCTTGACGATGGAGAAGTAACACCAGAATATTGCGATGTAGATATACTGACAGGAAAACCAGTTAAGGTGTGGTCTGGCTTTATTGAGCAGCATATTACTAGCGATGTAGCTTTTGGTGTATGGCAGTATGCAGTAATAACTGGTGACGAAGACTTTATGGAGCAGTATGGTTATGAATTAATTATGGACACTGCAATTTTCTGGGCTTCACGCCTTGAAGAAGGAAAGGATAGCAAATATCATATCAATGACGTAGTTGGACCAGATGAATATCGTGAACACGTAAATGATAATGCATTTACTAACTATATGGCACATTGGAACATGAAGAAAGCTATGGAATATTATCATATATTAAAAGATAAAAAGCCAGAAATTTTTGCAAGGCTAGATAAAAAATTTAAGCTTGATGAGGCATATAAAACATGGGAAGACAGATGTCGCAAGATATTTTTACCTGTTCCAAACAATGAAAATGTGCTTCCGCAGGATGACCGTTATTTAAGCTGCAAGGATATTGACCTTGAAAAATATAAGAAACAAGAACACGTAGGCGGAATTACACGTGATTACAACTTAGAGCAGATTAATCAAATACAAGTGTCAAAACAGGCGGACTGTCTTGTGTTGTTCTTCCTTTTAGAGAATGAATTTTCACAGGAAGTAAAAAAAGCATCTTGGGCATACTATGAAAAGAGAACACTGCACGATTCATCTCTTTCTTTTTCTACTCACTCTGTACTTGCGTCTGATATGGGTAAGAAAAAGCTTGCATATAACTTGTTTAAGAAAGCGTCAATGATTGACCTTGGAACTTTTATGGGCTCTTCTAATGCAGGAATACACGCAGCATCATTTGGTGGAGTATGGGAGTGTGTAGTTTATGGTTTTGGCGGCGTGCGTATGCTTGATGGTAAGCTTAGAATACGTCCGACACTTCCAGATGAGTGGAACAAACTGTCTTATACTATTATCTGGAAAGGTCAAAAATTGGCTGTTAAAGCAACAAAGAATGGTATAGATGTGCAAAATCTCACAAAAACTGCGGAAGTTGAAGTCGAAATAAATGGAGAGGTATGTGTATTGTAAAACTGAGGAAAAATATAAATTATGCTTTTGGTGTAATAAAACCAGACAAACAGTGTAATATAACTAGAAGATTATAACTATATGGAGAGACATTTTTGTGAGCGATTTGGAATATATTTTAGATTTTGTTGTAAACCTTGGTGGGAAAATGCTAGGTACAGGAGCAAACTTAGAGCGGGTCAATGACACGATGAACCGCGTATGTCTAAGTTACAATTTAAACAGCATAAGTATTTTTTCACTTAGTAAGACAATTATAATCAGTGCAAAATCTTCTAATAATTTCCCGGGGACACGGCAAATTGCAGTGCCTCGGGCTGTTACACATTTAGAAAAATTAAAATGTCTTAATCAGCTTTCACGTGATGTATGCGAAAACACACCTCCACCACAAACTCTTTCTGCAATGCTAGAAGAATCAGAAAACGTAAAGGAATATCCACTATCAATAGTTATACTGGGTTATATGATAGCTTTGACAAGTATGTGTGGTATATATGGAGGCAGTTTTGGTGATATGCTGTCTGCAAATTTAATTACAATAATTTTATTCTATGTTACAAGACTGCTTGGTAGACCATACCTTAACCGCATTATCAGTAATACTTTATGTATGTGGATTGCAGGATCCTTAGCTGTATTTTTTGTATTTGCAGGTATAGGGAAACATTATTCTATAATTATAATAACAAACAGTATGATGATACTCCCCGGTATTCCTCTTGTAAATGCAGTTAGAAATATATTTTGTGGCAATGAAATGAACGGGATTCTTGAAATACTAAAAGTGATGCTCGAAACTATGGCAATTGTAGCTGGACTTTGTACCAGCATTTATATGTTTGGAGGACTGGTACAATGGTAGAGAATCTTACGCTTGTAATATATTCATTTTTTGCCTCACTTGGATTTGGGATAGTTTTTCGCATAGAAAAAAATAATCTTTGTTTTGCAGGAATTGGTGGAGCTCTCACAAGATGTGTATATTTAATACTGTTAAATATAACAGATAAGACTTTGATATATTCTCTATTTACTGCCATGTTTACTGCATTATATGCAGAATGTATGGCAGTGTGGAAGAAAGTGCCCTCTACCATTTTTTTATATCCTTCAATTATTCCATTAGTTCCCGGCAATCTGCTGTATAACACAGTAGTTAATTTTATTTTGCAAGATGCAACTAAGATGCTTTACAATGCAAGGGAATGTGCCGTAAGACTTGCAGGAATAAGTGTGGGTTTTGTGTTGATATCTACATTTACGTACCACAGACGGGTTTATTTTCTTGGAAAGAATTTTGTAGGACATCTGTTTCAGAAGAAAAATAGTAAGTAATGTGGAAATTTGCAAAGAATTGAGGTATAATTTTAATATTAGATGTGAAAAAGAATCAAAGGAAAAAACAAGATGATTATCAGAAGATATCAACCATTAGATTGTATAGAATTAGCAGAATTGTTTTACAATACAGTCCATACAGTAAATGCTAAAGACTATACAAAAGAGCAATTAGATGTATGGGCAACAGGACAGGTAGACTTAGAAAAATGGAATGAATCTTTTTTACAGCACTATAGTATTGTTGCACTTGATAATGAAACTATTATAGGTTTTGGAGATATAAGTGATACAGGCTATCTGGATAGATTATTTGTTCATAAGGATTATCAAAAACAAGGTATCGCTACTGCAATTTGCGATAAGCTAGAACTGTTAGCTCATGAGGTGATAGTTACCCATGCTTCTATTACTGCAAGAACGTTTTTTGAAAAAAGAAAATTTAAAGTTATGAAACAGCAACAAATTGAGAGAAAAGGAATTGTACTGACCAATTTTATTATGGAGAAAAGGTTGTAAAATGATTGTATTAATTACAGGTGCTTCGCACACCGGAAAAACTTTGCTTGCACAGAAAATGCTTGAAAAATATAAATATCCTTATTTATCTATTGACCTTTTGAAAATGGGGTTAATTCGTAATAGATATACAGAACTGACCCCAAAGGATGATAAACAACTGGAAACTTATTTGTGGCCAATTATTAGAGAAATAATTAAAACTGCTATTGAAAATCAGCAAAATCTTATTGTCGAGGGTTGCTATATTCCATTTGACTGGAAGAAAGATTTTAAAGAATCTTATTTGCATGAAATTCGATATTATTGTCTTGTGATGAGCCAAGGCTATATTGAGAAACATTTTTCTGATATTAAGAAATATGCTAATGCAATTGAACAACGCATTGACGATTCTGAATGTACAAAAGATTCTGTATTGAATGATAATGAGTATTGTCTAGAGATGTGCCAGAAGTATGATTGCAATTATATTATGATTGATAAACACTATAAAGTAGAAATTGATTTATAACTTAATGTTGTTAATTGGCTTGCATTATCAAGCAGATGGCATAGCCACCTGCCTTTTATTCAACTATAATTTATTTATCATTAAGTTTTGTAAATGGTCCTTGTTTCATTGCACGTACTTTTGATGAAAGACCAAATAAATTGATAAACCCTTCTGCATCTTTATGATTATAAAGTTCACCTGTTGTAAATGAAGCAATAGATTCACTGTACAGTGAATATGGTGAAGTCGTTCCCATCTTTATTATATTGCCTTTGTAAAGTTTAAATTTAACCTCACCAGTAACATATTTCTGTGTAGATTCAATAAATGCTTGCATGGCTTCACGCAGAGGAGTAAACCATTTGCCCTCATATACAATATCTGCAAATTTATTTCCCATGTCTTTTTTAGCTGTATATGTGTCGCGGTCGAGTATTAGCTCTTCTAATTGCTGATGTGCTTCCATAAGGATTGTTCCGCCAGGTGTTTCATAAACACCACGAGACTTCATGCCTACTACACGGTTTTCAACGATATCAATTATGCCAATACCATGCTTGCCGCCAAGTGTGTTTAAAGTACGTATAATATCAGAAACTTTCATTTCTTTGCCATTAACTGATTTTGGCACACCCTTTTCAAATGTCATTGTAACAATTTCTCCTTCTTCTGGTGCTTTTTCTGGTGTAGTGCCAAGTACGAGAAGATGGTCATAGTTAGGTGCATTTGATGGGTCTTCAAGCTCTAGACCTTCATGACTTATATGCCAGAGGTTTCTGTCACGGCTATAGCTGTTGTCAACTGAGAATGGAAGATTTATTCCATGTGCCTTACAATATTCAATTTCAGACTCTCTTGAATCCATTGTCCACTTATCATCTCTCCATGCAGCGATAATTTTTAAATCAGGTGCAAGTGCCTTAATTCCAAGTTCAAAACGTACTTGGTCATTACCTTTACCTGTAGCACCATGACAAATAGCCTTAGCGCCTTCGATACGTGCAATTTCAACAAGTCTTTTAGCTATAAGAGGACGTGCCATAGATGTACCAAGCAAGTATTTATTTTCATAAATTGCATTTGCCTGTACGCAAGGAACTATAAAGTCATCACAGAACTCATCTGTAACATCTTCAATATATAATTTGGCTGCCCCACAGGCTTTTGCCCTTTCTTCAAGACCATCAAGTTCGCTTTCTTGCCCTACGTCAATGCATACACATATAACATCATAATTATAATTTTCTTTTAACCACGGAATAATGGCAGTTGTGTCAAGTCCGCCAGAATAGGCGAGAATAACTTTTTCTTTCATTTTAAATCCTCCTTTTATAATAAACGCCTACACTATACCACATTATATATATGTTAGCAAGTATTTTATATTTTTAAAATGTAAAACAGATGTTTTGTTAATAGCAACAAGTATCTGTTGGAATTTAGTGTCAAAAAAGTTATTGTAATTATTGCACTGTATATACTATAATAGTGACAAGCAGTACAACATAAGAATTTTTGGAGGCTTATTGGATATGGACATTGTAAAAAAATTTAAAAAAAAGAACGTAATATACGCGGCTGTTACTATTTTAGTGGTAATGGTGGTAACTGGCATTATAATATTTGCCGCAAACAGAATGAACAATAATTCTAACCAGACAGAACAAAAAGAGTATAACACTATTATCCTTAGAAAGATGAATTTAACCAATGCAATTAGTGCTAAAGGCACAATACAGAGTAAAAATACAAAAATTGTTTCTGCACAGACAAGTGGAGTAAAAGTTAAACAGGTAAATGTTTCTGTTGGAGATCAGATTCAACAAGGAACCCCGTTACTAAAATTTGACACAAGAGATTTAAGACGAAATTTAACATATGCAAAAAAAAATCTCAAAAATGCAAAAAGGGATTATAAAACTTCTGTTGATTTGGCACAAACTAAGTTAGATGATGCACAAAGCACATATTATACTGATAATGCAAACTTTGAAAAAAAAGTTTCTGATGCACAAGCTTCTGTGTCAAATGCTCAAGCACAGATTGGACAATTAGAACAGGCGATAGCAGCAGCAAAAAATGCAAAGGAAAAAAGGTCTTTGCAAAAACAGCTTACAAGGGCACAAAAAAGCCAAAGTAGCTTACAAAATAAATATGAAAAAGCCCAGAGCAACCATGAGAGTGCAAACAGGCAGAATAAATCAAATATAGATAGTGCAAACGAAGATTTAAATAATGTTAAATCCAGTGGAAGAAAAAACATAAGAGAAACCAGAAAACAGGTTCAAGAGGCTAGAAAACAGATTAAGAACTGTAGGGTCGTTGCTTCAACTGGCGGTGTAATTACAGCTCTGTATGTGCAGGAAGACGACATTTATTCTGGTGGTGATATAGCACAGATTGACGATACTTCTTCATTTAGAGTAGTTACATCAGTGAATGAATATAATATAAGCAGTATAAACAAAGGACAAAAGGTAAAAGTGCTTACAGAGGCTACAGGTGAAACAGAACTTGAAGGACAAGTTACATTTGTAGCACCATCTCCAGAAAGCACAACTACATCAAAAGTGTCTGAAAGAAAAACTGGCACTACACCATGCTATGAAGTGGGAATTGCATTAAATATACGTGATTACAGGCTTAGAATGGGAATGACTGCAAATTGCAGCATTATACTTGAGGAAGCACTGGATGTATTTGCAGTGCCTTATGATGCAATACATGACAATGAGTATGGTATGCCTGCAATATATGTAGAAGATATAATTACAGATGAACAGGAAAATGACGACAGTGAAGAAGAATTGACAAGACAAAGAGAAATAGAAGTGACCACAGGCATGGAAAGTGATTCATATGTTGAAATAAGCAGCGAGGAACTGGTTGAGGGCTTGCGAATAATTATGCCTGATGATTCTGTTTTGCCTGAGAATGAGGATGAATTTGGGGATGAATCTGGGAATGAAGATAAAAATAAAGACAATAGTGACAATATGTTAGGTGGCGGCTCATTTGGTGAAAAAAATGACAAAGGCGGATTTAATCCGTTAAATTAAAAAACATCTTGCAGGTATATTTTATTAGTTATATAATATGCAAGGTTGTTATTACTATAGAATAAGCAAAAAGGACGGTGTATTAAATGGTTAAAGTTGGAATTATAGGTTCTACAGGTTATGCAGGGCAGGAGCTTGTGAGAATACTTTTGCAACATCCGGAAGCAGAAATTGTGTGGTATGGCTCAAAATCATATATAGATAAAAAATACAGTGAAGTGTTTGCAAATATGTTTGAAATTGTAGATGATATCTGTATGGGTGAAAACATTGAAGAGCTTGCAGGCAAAGCAGATATTATTTTCACAGCTACTCCACAGGGATTGTGTAGCTCACTTGTCAGTGAAAATATATTAAATAAAACAAGGATAATTGACCTTAGTGCGGATTTTAGGATTAAAGATATAGAAAAATACGAGAAATGGTATGGTATATGTCATCAAAGTCCTTCATTTGTAGAAGAAGCTGTGTATGGGCTTTGTGAGATTAACAGAGAAGATATAAAAGATGCAAGGCTTATAGCTAATCCCGGCTGCTTTCCTACTTGCACAGTTCTTTCAATATACCCTCTGGCTAAAGAAGGGCTTATAGAGATGGACACTATAATTACTGATGCAAAGTCCGGTGTGTCTGGTGCAGGACGTGGTGCAAAAACGGCAAATCTCTATTGTGAGGTTAATGAAAGCATTAAGCCATACGGTGTAGCATCACATCGTCACACACCAGAAATTGAAGACCAGCTTTCATATGCGTCAGGTAAAGAAGTGGTCATTAACTTTACACCGCATCTTGTACCAATGAACAGAGGTATACTTGCAACGTCATATGCAAAACTAAAGGAAAAGCTTTCATACAGTGAAATTAAGGCTGTCTATGACAAATACTATAAAGATGAATATTTTGTACGTGTGCTTAATAAAGATGTGTTTCCAGAGACAAGATGGGTAGAGGGAAGCAATTTTACCGATGTGAACTTTAAAATAGATGAGCGTACAGGACGTGTTATTATGATGGGAGCTATTGACAATGTTGTAAAAGGGGCAGCAGGACAAGCTGTGCAGAATATGAATATTATGTTTGGGCTAGAAGAAAACACAGGTTTAAAAATGATACCAGTGTTTCCATAAACAGATACAGAATGGAGATTAATTATGAGCGATAAAGAAAAAGAGGCATATTTTGATATAATTACACAAAAGGCAGAGACACTTATTGAAGCACTGCCATACATACGCGATTTTAATAATAAAAAAGTTGTAGTAAAATATGGTGGGAGTGCAATGCTTGACAAACATCTTGAAGAAAGTGTAATTAAAGATGTTGCACTGTTAAAGCTTGTAGGTATGCAGCCTATTATTGTACATGGTGGTGGAAAAGAAATAAGCAAATGGCTTGATAAAACTGGAAAAAAGACAGAATTTATGGATGGATTGCGTGTTACTGATAAAGACACTATGGAAATTGCCGAGATGGTCCTTAATTATATTAACAAAAATCTTGTGCAAATGGTTGAAAAGCTTGGTGTTAAGGCTGTTGGAGTATCTGGTAAAGATGGCGGTATGTTAAAGGCTGTAAAGAAAAAACCAAATGGAAAGGATATTGGTTATGTTGGTGATATCCAGTCAGTAAATACAGATATTATTGATACACTGCTTGCTAATGATTTTATTCCTGTTATTGCCCCAGTTGGAATGGATAATGATGGCAATACTTATAATATCAATGCCGATGATGCAGCGTGTTCAATAGCGGCTGCAATACGTGCTGAGAAATTAGCATTTCTAACTGACGTGGAAGGGGTTTGCATGAATCCGGAGGATAAAAGCTCGCTTATTTCAGTGCTTGACTTAAACGAAGCCAATAAACTTATAGAGGGTGGTATAATAAGTGGTGGTATGCTGCCAAAAGTTATTAACTGTATTGATGCTGTCAATGCTGGTGTAAACAGAGTCCATATTCTTGATGGCAGAAGAGAACACTGCTTATTGCTTGAGTTCTTTACAAAGAAAGGTATTGGAACTGCTATAATAGGTGATGACAGTGGACGCTATTTTAATGAACATTAAAATATATTGATATGGATTTTGGAGGAATGATTATGAATTTAGAAGAGATGTCGAAGCATTTTATACATGTATATAACAGAAATATAATTTTTACAAAAGGTGAAGATGTCTATCTTTATGATAAGAACGGCGAAAAGTATCTTGATATGGGTGCTGGTATTGCGGTTTCTGCATTGGGATACAGCAATGAGAAATACAAACAAGGGCTTAAAGACCAGATTGACAAGTTGATTCATACATCTAACCTTTATTTTAATGAACCTTCAATAAAAGCAGCAGAATATATTACAAAGGCTTCTGGGCTTGACAAGGTATTTTTTACAAATAGTGGTACAGAGGCTATTGAGGGTGCTATAAAGCTTGCAAGAAAGTATGCTTATTTAAAGAATAAACAAAGCAAGGGTGAAATAATTGCAATGAACCATTCTTTTCATGGAAGAAGTATGGGGGCTCTTTCTGTCACTGGTACAAAGCATTACAGGGAACCTTTTGAACCACTAATAGGCGGCGTGTCATTTGCAGAATACAACAATATAGAAAGTGTAAAATCACTTATTACAGATGATACATGTGCAATTATTTTAGAGACGTTACAAGGAGAAGGTGGAATATATCCTGCTTCTGAAGAATTTATAACTGGAATAAGAAAACTTTGCGATGATAATGACATTTTAATGATACTTGATGAGATACAGTGTGGCATGGGACGTACTGGCAAGATGTTTACATACCAGTATTATAATATAATGCCTGATATTCTTACTACTGCAAAAGCACTTGGATGTGGTGTGCCTGTTGGTGCATTTATTGCAAAGACAGATATTGCAAAAGCAATGTGTCCTGGAGACCATGGAACTACTTATGGTGGCAATCCGCTTGCAACAGCCGCTGTGTGCAAAGTATTTGAGATATTTAAGGAAGAACATATACTTGAGTGTGTCAATAAAACTTCACCTTATCTTGTAGAAAAGCTTAATTCCCTTAAAGACAGATATGGAAGTATCGTAAAAGATGTACGTGGTATGGGGCTTATGCAGGGCATGGAGTTAAATATTAAAGCAGCAGATGTCGTAGCAAAGGCACTTGAGAGACATTTAATCTTAATATCCGCAGGAAGTAATATAATAAGGTTTGTGCCTCCTCTTATAATAAAAAAAGAGCATATCGACACAATGTATAGTATACTTGATGACATTTTACAGGATGTCCAAAAATACGCATAACTTTATCTGTTTTGGAAATATTTTTAATATATTTCTTTTAATGGAGGAAAGCTATGTGGGGAATGATTATTTCAGTAATATCAGGCATATTGATGAGTGTACAGGGTGTGTTTAATTCAGCAGTCACGAATAAAACAGGCATATGGATTGCGGCAGCTTTTGTACAAGCTACGGCTTTTGCTGTCTGTATTATAGCATGGTTTGTAACAGGTAGAGACAGCAGCTTTGGAGCTGTTGTCTCTACTAGACCTGTTTATTTGCTGTCAGGAGGAATAATAGGTGCATTTATAACTTATACTGTAATTGTAGGTATGAATACTCTTGGACCTGCACAAGCAGTTTTATTTATTATAACTGCACAAATAATTTCAGCTTATCTTATTGAACTTTTTGGGATGTTTGGAACAGAAAAAAGTTCGTTTCAGTGGTCAAAGCTTGCTGGTGTTGTACTAATGATAGCAGGCATTATTATTTTCAAATGGAAAGATATAATATTAAGTAAAAAGTAATAAATTTGTTGATTGTACCTATTGTAATAATTGATTTAATTGGTTATCATTATTATATAGGTTAACTACAGCAGTTTCCTGATAAAGACATAGGCTGCATGGTCTTCCATAAATAGTATGGAGGGTTTTGCATGGAAAAAAACAAATTAATAACAATTGCCGTTTGTTTTGTATTTATAGTATTTTCGGGCATTTTGTATATAAAATCAAGTACAGGTGGCGAAGAATTAAGTTTTATTAAAAATACTGAAGAAAGCACAAATATTGCAAATATTGAAGATTCTGTGAGCAATTCTGAAATTCCTGCTGTCACAGAGAATATTGCAGTATATATATGTGGTGCAGTAAAGCATCCAGGGGTATATAGTTTTGTAATGGGACAAAGGTTATATGATGCAGTAAAGGCAGCAGGTGGTTTTAAGAAATCTGCAGCACGCTCTGCAGTAAATCTTGCAAGGCGTTTAAGTGACAGCGAGCAGATAGTTATACCAACAAAGAAACAGGCAGCTTCTGTCAAAAATAAAAATCCAGATATAAGTAAAGACGATGGTATAAAAACAGTATCTTCCAATGAAAATCCGCTTATCAACATTAATACTGCGTCTAAGGAAGAACTTATGACACTGAATGGCATTGGAGAAAGCAAGGCTGATGCTGTTATCAAATACCGCTCGTCAAATCAATTTAATTCTATCGAAGACATAAAAAATGTTACTGGTATTAAAGATGGTGTATTTAACCAGATAAGAAACCAGATTACTGTGTAAATGGAGGAATGGAGGATAATGGCCAGAAAGGTTTTAGTTGTTGATGATGAAAAACTTATTGTAAAGGGGATACGTTTTAGTTTAGAGCAGGATGGGATGGAAGTTGATTGTGCATATGACGGTAAAGAAGCACTTGAACTTGTGAACAAAAATAAATATGATGTAATTCTTCTTGATGTTATGCTTCCTGTACTTAATGGATTTGAAGTCTGCCAGCAAATACGTGAATTTTCCAATGTGCCTGTTATTATGCTTACTGCAAAAGGCGATGATATGGATAAAATTTTAGGGCTTGAATATGGTGCAGATGACTATATTACAAAACCATTTAATATTTTAGAAGTAAAGGCACGTATTAAGGCAATTATAAGAAGAAGCTCTGCAACAGAGACAAAAGAGCCACAAAAAGTTTATTCATTTGGAAATCTTAAAATTGATATAGACAGTAGGCGAGGATATATCAGTGGTAAGGAAGTCAACCTTACGGCAAAAGAATTTGACCTTCTTGAACTTCTGATGCTTCATCCAAATAAAGTGTATGGCAGAGAAGAACTATTAAATACTGTGTGGGGGTATGATTACCCAGGCGATGTCAGGACTGTAGATGTACATATACGCCGTTTAAGGGAAAAAATCGAAGAGTCTCCTAGTAACCCAGTCTTTATCCACACTAAATGGGGTGTTGGGTATTATTTCCAGAAGTAAGAAATTGTAGGAGGCAGCATTTTGAAAAGCACATGGAGCAATCTGCTATATAACCTTAGAAGTATGCGTGTTCAGGTATTTGGTATACTGCTGTGTGTGGGCTTAATACCTATAATATTTTTATTCAGTGTGATAACAAATACATATGATACCCAGATGGTTTCACAAAGAACTGATGAATTACAATCTTATGGTACAGTTGTTTCTAACCTTGTTGTATCTACAGGATATCTTTCAGGGCATGGTTCATCTGAAGTGGACAGTGAAACAGAGGAAATAGCTAATATTTACCAAGGGCGTATAATTATTGTTGATAAAGATTTAAGAATATTAAGGGACACCTATGGACTTGAGGAGAATAAAACACTAATTTCAACAGAAGTAGTCAAGTGCTTCGGAGGAAGCGAGAAAAAATATGTAAATGATTTAGGCGAATATATGCAGCTTACGATGCCAATAGCAGACCCACAGTCTAATGAAGTATGTGGTGTAATTGTTATAAGTTATTCTGTCAAGAACTTAGAATATATTTCACGTGAAGTATCACGCAGAGTTCTTTTCCTGCTTCTTGGCATTGCACTCATTATAATAATTGTGTCATTTACATGTTCGCTTATTCTTACTACACCTTTAAAAAAGGTTAGTGATTCAATTAAGGATATATCAAAAGGGAACATGGATATAAAACTTGACTTACATGGCTACTCTGAACTTGTAAAAATCTCAGAATCTTTTAATCAAATGACAGATGTTATAAGAAAGCAAGAAAATTCAAGGCAAGAATTTGTATCCAATGTTTCTCATGAGTTAAAAACTCCGCTTGCTTCAATGAAAGTACTTTCAGATTCATTGTTGATGCAGGAAGGTATGCCAGAGGAAATATATCGTGAATTCTTAGGTGATATAACTACAGAAATTGAAAGGATGACACAGATAATTAATGATTTGCTTTCAATGGTAAAGCTAGATAAAAACAATGCGGTTATGCAAGTGACAAATATAAGTATAAATGGGCTTCTTGAGCAGCTTCTGAAGCGTTTAAGACCTATTGCTGCAAAACGCAATATAGAGTTGGTGTTTGAAAGCTACCGTCCTGTTACGGCGGATGTTGACGAGGTAAAAATATCGATAGCATTAAACAATATCATTGAAAATGCAGTTAAGTACAATTATGATGATGGATGGGTGAGAGTAACATTAAATGCAGACCATAAGTTTTTCTTTGTCACTATACAGGATTCTGGTGTAGGTATACCAGAAGATTTACAGGACAGTGTATTTGAGAGGTTTTACAGGGTTGACAAGGCAAGGTCTAGGGAAACCGGCGGTACAGGTCTTGGACTTGCAATTACAAGAAATGCGATTCTTCTACACAGAGGTTCAATAAAGCTATACAGCAAAGAAAAAGAAGGAACTACATTTACAATAAGAATTCCACTTAATTATATTCCTTAGAATATAGGAATATGAAAGGAGACATAATGAAAGCATCACCATTTATTTTAATATGTATTCTAACTGCACTTATTTGTACTTCATGTGAGAGCGATGAAAAATATGATGGATATTATATATTTGGACTTGATGCCAACGAAACAAAAGTATCATATGAAAAATATACTCCAGTTTCAACAGACACCTCTGGGCTTATTTCAGAGTTTTTAGATAAAATGTCAAATGAACAAAAAGATATGCATATGAAAAAGGCAATTCCCGATGATGTTATTGTAGATGACTATGTTTTATCGGAAGAAGGCAGTCTTTCCATCTATTTTAATTCCTCATATGGCAATTATACAGGTGTACTTGAAATATTGCGTCGGGCAGCAGTTGTAAAGACACTGTGTCAAATACCAGAGGTAGCAGGAGTGCAGTTTTATATTGCCGGACAGCCGCTTACTAGCTCAAATATGGAGGCTGTAGGGCTTATGTATGCGCAAGATTTTATTGACAATACAGGAGGAGAGACAAGTTATAAACAGAATGCTACACTAAATATGTATTTTGCGAGTAATAAAGGAACATCACTTGTAGAAGTACCAGTGGAGATAACCTATGATGCTTCTATACCACTAGAGCAGCTTGCTATTGAACAGCTTATGAAAGGACCATATTCTATAGAAGGTGTTAATAAGAAAACATTGCTTCCTACAATACCAGAAGGCACCAGACTTCATAAAGTAACAGTAAAGGAAAATACGTGCTATGTAGACTTTTCTTCTGAATTTTTAAATAAGCGTAAAGCTATAACAGCCGACGTTGCAATTTATTCTGTAGTAAATACACTTGTTGAACTGCCTACGGTTAACAAAGTTCAGTTTAGCATAGATGGAGAACAGGTTCTTGAGTACAGCGATACTGTAAAATTTGGTGAACCATTTGAAAGAAACCTTGATTTGGTACTTTCGGGTGTATCTGTTTCAGAATATTAAAAAAGGAGGGATATTAATAAAAAGACCAGCAGTATGGATATTTGCCATGCTTGTTATACTGTTTGGCATTTACAGGTATTTCTTTGTACAAACTGATGATGCCAGATATTATATAATGGAGGATGCCTTTGAAGACAAGGAGGAAGCATATATAACAGGCATGGTATACAATTATGAGGATAAAGAAACAAAATGTGCTGTATATCTTAGAGATGCATATGTAAACATCAGTACTGATGCTTTTTACAAGTTGTCAAATTTATTAGTCTACATACCAGAATCCTTTTTACAGTCTGTAAAATTTGGTGCTTCTAAAGTTTCTCACATTAAATTAGGAACATATCTGGAAATTAATGGAACTATCTATAAAACAGAATCTCCATCTAACCATGGACAATTTAATCAAAAAGAATATCTCAGAGAAAAAAATATCTATTATACAGCAGTTGCAAAGTCTGTTATTATATCTTATGACAAAAATAGTGATAGTATCTTTAACAATTTATATAATTCATACTTAGAAAAACTTCAAATATTAAAAGAAAAAATTATGAAAGTTTACAGTCAGACACTTCCTGAAAAAGAATGTGGCATAGTAACAGCAATGCTTCTTGGAGAAAAAACGCTTCTTGACATGGATATTAAAAAACTGTACCAAGAAAGCGGCATTAGTCACCTTCTTGCAATAAGCGGACTGCATATTTCGATAATTTGTATGGCAGTTTATAGAATTACTATAGCATTTGCAGTATTTATTTGCAGTGTAATAAAGCGGATATATATGCTTATAAATAACAGATATGAAAATGGTTTTACATTGGGTTATGTAAAAATGACAAACTGTATGTGTAGTATTATACGTATCATTGCTGCATCTGTATCTATAGTTTTTATAATTATTTATGGAAGAATGACAGGTTTTAGCATATCTACAAGCAGGGCAGTAATAATGGCAACGATAATGCTTTTAGCACCACTTATAAGACGTAGTTATGATATGCTGTCGGCAATGGGAGTTAGTGCTGTAATTATACTGTTACAAAAGCCATTTGCAATATATTCATGCAGTTTCTTACTTTCGTTTGGGGCAGTTGCGGGCATTGCTATTGTATATCCAGTTTTAAAGAAAATATATATAAAAAAACGAAAAGCTAACAGCAAAAATAGCATATTTATATATACTTTTACAGAAAAAGTTATAAACACATTTTTATCTAGTCTCGCAATCCAGATAACAACACTTCCAATTATACTATATTTTTATTATGAATTTCCACTGTATGGAGTATTTATAAATATTATTGTAATACCACTTGCGTCACTGCTAGTAATAGTCTGTGCAGCGGGAGGTATTGTTGGTTTAGTATCTCTGCCGTTGGCAAAGTTTATCTTTGGAACTGCATATATTTTATTAAATATTTATGAAGCTGTGTGCATTAAAATTTCAACATTGCCCTACCATATGATTATCACTGGTAAACCAGACATATGGCAGATAGTAGTTTACTTTGCAATCTTAGTTGTCTTATTAATTGTACTATATTTTTACATAGATAATGAAAATAATTTAATAAAAGTAATATCTATTATAATTATGTCAGTTTTGTTGTTTATAATCACTTTTGTAAACACATATACAAAAAAATATAGTGGTTTTAAGCTTGTATTTCTTGATATAGGACAGGGTGATGCTATTTTTATGCAAGATAACAGTGGAACAACATATCTTATAGATGGTGGCAGCAGCAATATAAAGCAGGTTGGAAAGTATAGAATAATCCCATATCTTAAATGTAATGGCATAAGTAGTATAGATTATATGATAATGACACACAGTGACGAAGACCATATATCAGGATTGAAAGAGATTTTAAAACAACATAAAACAGGAATTAGAGTAGCAAATCTTTTATTGCCAAACCCCACAAGTGATTGTAAAGATGAAGCATACTATGAAATGATACAGCTTGCCAGTAAAAATGGTGTTAATACAGATTATATAGGAGCAGGAGATATTTTTTCAGGAAATGAGGGATTCAGTATACAGTGTCTACATCCAAATCTAGGGTTTAATGCAAATTCGGCTAACGAATATTCAACAACTTTAAGTATAATATATGGAAACACTTCATTTCTTTTAACAGGAGATATCGAAGGAAATGGCGAAAGCACACTTTTAGAAAAGCTGCAAAGTGACGGTGCATTGCCTTTAAAGTACAACATTTTAAAAGTTGCACATCACGGCTCTAAAAATTCAACCTCTACTGCATTTTTAGAAAGGGTATCGCCAGATATTTCCATAATATCATGTGGCAAAAACAATATGTATGGACATCCACATAAAGAATTGCTTGAGCGGCTGCAAAAGAAAAATAGCAGATGGATTGCCACAAAAGATGCAGGAGCAGTAACAGTATTTAGTGACGGAGAAAATATAAAAGTAGAAGGCTACAAATTTAAAAAAAAGAATCAATAGATACTGCACTTCCCAACATTTCACGTGATGCATAAAGAGTTAAATTTCTTTTCGTATTTACAGACCATTTCACAAGTGTAATAGTGCGCCTTTCTATTTCTATTGCAGTTATTCCGGTAGGATGCACACAACTTCCAGTATTACAGTATGGCGAATCTTTAGAGCCAGTCATAGGATGATGTGTATGCCCTGATATAAGTATATATTTGTTTTTAATTGCCCAGTTCGCCAGTTTTTTTTCAGTTTTTTTCTTTCTTTTATTATTTTTAGCGGCACTGGTTGGGTCTGGTACACCAAGATATTCAAGCATTTTCCATAGATAACGTACTAAAAATCGAGACAGTGGCCAGAATGTACTATTAAGCAAATCAGCTTGATGTCCATGTGTCAAAAATATTTCATGTCCTTTCAGTGTATCATGCAAGACAATGCCTGGATAGAATTCCATATCTAAATGTTTTTTTTGAAAATTTGTATATTTTTTAACTATATCATGGTTTCCATAAACTGTATAAAAACGTTTTCTTGCATAAAACAAAGAAAGCATTTCAAAGCTCTGCTCATGATTTTCTTTAATACATTCCATAGAGCGATTTTCCCACAGTTCATCTCCGTCGCCTAGTTCAATATATGTAAAACCTCTTTGAAAGTAATACTTTAGTGCTGCAAGATAAAGATATTCATTGTGCAAAAAATTATCATTTGCACGACCACATCCCCTGTGGCAGTCACTTATAATAACATAGCGTGAAGACGGATGAAGTGGAAGACGCAGGGAATTTTTAAATGTTTTTTGTATGCGGTTTTCAAAGCCCATTTATATATAATCCCATAAACTCTTTTTACAAGTTTATGGGAACATATTAAATATTATACACATAGATGTATATTTATCTGATTTTTTACAACTTAATTTTTTTATGCGATTTTTTATATTTTCTATAACATTTATGATACTTCTGCTTTCTATTTTTCTTCATACACAACATATGCCTGAATACAAATGGCAAGAAGCAGTACAAATATAAAATTTTATCAAGTGTACATATAAATGGTCTTGTAATCCACATATATAATTTACAAAAAATTCTGTTTTTAAATTGAGCCCATTTTGCCTTGCAACACTTTTTACAACATGGTTGGTATGAAAAGGGCTTTGCAATTACAAATGTCACTGTCAAGTCGCAGACAGAAATGCCGCACTTTATATAGCCTGACTGTACAAGGCTTTGCAAAAAACAGTACATCATTGCTTCATTTCTGAATGTAATAGAAACACGTATAGTAAGGTCTTCTGGTCTACAGTATTTGCCGGGGCAAAAGCCAGTAAGCCACCAATGTGGTTGACTTGCTGTAAAAAGTACATTTCCTTTATAAAATGTAGTAACAGAAAGTGTCAAAAGTTCTCTGTCAGATACGCTTTTAAACAATTCTTTGTCATATTCCCAAGGGCTTAAAATCTTATCAGAACAGTATATGCCCACTTCACTGCCAGCACTGATACCATACTGACCTTTCCAAAATTCAAACATCCACGTGCGTCCATTATAATTAAAATAAACTGGTTCACAGTCAAATACCATTGAAAAATGCACAGCAGTTTTATCATATAGTGAGCAATAACCAAACTGTCTCTGCCATGCATCAATCCTAGATGTAATAATGTCCTGTGAAGGAGAGTAGCAGAAGCCAAATGGCTCCATAACTTGATTTAACAGGCACACCTTTTCTTGTAGCTGCATATCACAAAGTTTGCAAATTATCTTTCTTTTTTTCCAGTGGAAAAGAAGAAAGAACAGTATACATAAAAATATCAGTATTCCAAATAAAATGTACATAATAAATTCCTTCCAAAAAGTATTTACTACATTATATGAAAGAAATTTTAAGGGGAAACAGCTATAAATTTTATTTCAAGAGATAGAGATATATAAATAAAATATTATTAAGAAAAACTAAAATATAATTAACATTTATTAAGTTTAATTATATTATATATGTAAAATATAATTTTTCTATAAATATGTGTTAATTTTAATTAACTGGGAGAAGAAATATATATGTTAAAAATATGTATTAGGCAGTGTAAAGTTATAACAATGAAGAGAACATTTCATATTATGTTTGTTTTTTTATGTTTTATAGTAATCGCTAATTATTTACATAATGTATATAAATGTATATAAATATTATGGAACAGAAATTTGTAATATGTATTCTTTTTTAGAAATAAGTGTCTTAGGAAACAATACCGAAATTTTTTTCTATATAGGCAAATTTTTTCCTTTTATAGTTGTGTTACCAGTTGCAATTAGTGTGGCAGGAGAGCAACTTAATAAAATTGATACGTTGTGGATAAATCGGTGTGGCATAAGGAAATACTATATATCCAAGATGATTGCTGTGTTTTTTATGACATTTATTGTTTTTTTTCTTCCTCTGATGTTAGAATTAATGTTGAATGTTATATCATTTCCTTCACAGGCACATGGGAATTTATATGGCAGAAATATATACAGTGAAGATTATAAAGCTGTAGAACAATATCTTTTTTTCAGACTCTATTATAACTATCCTTTACTATATGGAATAGTAATGTCTTCATTTTTTTCTGTTGTATCAGCAAGTCTGTCAGTTTTTACTAGTGCAATTGCCTGTATTTATTATAAATATAAGGCATATTTGTTACTGCCTGCTTATTTACTGGTTTATTTATTAGATGTTATAGGTGCATGGGGTAAAAACATTGTTGGAAATAATGTAATACTTGTTAATATTATGTCATGGTGTCACAGTGGTATACAAAAACAACACGTGTTAAATGTTATATATATATGTATAGCATTATGTCTTGTAAGTGCCATTATATACATTAATAAAGCTGGAAGGGATGTATTATGAAAATTTATGGCAAATACCTGTTTATGGCTTTTATATGGGGCTGTATTTTTTCTTTATATGGAGTAATGTATACCAAAGAAACCTTGAGTTTACAGCAGTTAGCGATAGATACATCATTTGGCGTAATAAGTGCTTGCAATAGAATTACAGTTGTAATTTTACTTGAAAGAATGGTTCCATACATAGTATTTATTATTTTATTTTCTACGTATATATACCAGCATTTTTGTTATAGTAGTGTTTATTTTTTTTCACGTTGTACAAAAAGATGGCAGTGGTTTATAAGAGAGCAGTTAAGATTGTTCATCTATGCATTAATATATATGGTATTGATGATGCTTGGAAGAGTATTTCCATATATCTTGTGCAATAAGCTTAGTATTGATATAATTAGTATTGAAGTCGTGTGTATCATTGTTGGTGTGTTTAGTATTTGGCTATTTACAGCTTCGTGAACTACCCATTGTCTAAAGCCAATAGGCTTCCTGCTTCACCGACCTCGCAACCTACTATCTCCACAGGCGTTAATTCGGG
>CANOID010000026.1 GCA_947565985.1 uncultured Lachnoclostridium sp. | reverse complement strand
CAGCTATATGGACATATTTACTTCTTTTTAGATATTAGTTTCGCAATTGCCTAATAAAAATATCCGCTACTTTTTAGCAACGGATTATATATCTATTTTTATAAATTTAAATTAGTATCTGGAATTTCTTCATATGCCACAGCACAACGACAGGATGGATGCCCAGGAGGAAACATCTTGCCATTACTAAAAACCGAATCCATGTTACGTTCTTCACCATCCATTTTAGAACATATCGGACAAACTCTTTCATCATAGGCAGTTAGCCATACTTTCTTACAATCTCCGATAAAGCCCTGAGCCTGTGCATCTTTAGTAGCACCATATGTACCAGCATTGTACGCAAAAGCTAATTCTGTGCGAGCAATATTTTGAGCTCGGTATCGGTGCTGTTTTGCAGCGTATCTTGCTGCGGCATTCGCAGCTTTCTTTTCAGCAGTTTCTGCTTTACCATTTGGGTGTTCTTTTAAATATGCTGCTTTAACAGTTTCCCGATATCGCACATTTGATAATGCTTGTGGTTTTGTTAATCCAATGCAAGGTCTCATAATTCTTGCTACCTCATCAGGTGTAACCGCTGTATATCCACTACAGTGTGCTATCATTGCATTTAAGGCATCCTTTTGTTCCCTAGCTAAATTAGTCACCAACTCCGCACCATGTTCCTTGATAAAATCCATACTCGCACTAATCATTGGTTCATAGACAAAGTATGGATATTTAGCTTTAACTTCTTGTGCTACAACATCTGCTGCCTGCTGCCACTTTGGTGCAAGAATAGTATTTATTAACTTGGAATAATCCTGCTGCCATTTTAAAAATTGTTCTTTCGTCATACCCCCTGCAAGATAGGCTTCACGCAATTCTTTATATGTTATGCTGCTACCTTGGGTTTTCCATTTTGACACAAGTAACTTTATAACCTCTGGTTCGGTAGCTGTAAGAAAGGCTTTTAGCTTATTCAGGATTGTCTTTTTACTGCTTCCCTGTTTGGCTTTTTTTAATTTTGGGCGTGCGTCGGTAAATTTTATCATTCCTTATTCTCCACATTAGACTCTTCTTTTTTCGTATTATCTGTGTCAAGTTCTTTATCAGCTTCTGCGTCATCATGTAATGGTTCTTTTTCCTCATGAGCCATATATGCCGTTTCTGGAGTTCGTTCTGGAAGGTCTGCTGCCATTCTAAGATAGTCTTCCATATTTTCATCAGGAGTAATTGCTCCAATGCCAACCATCTTAGAAACAAATTCTCCAAGCTTTGACAAGTCTTGAGTTTCAATATCACCATGTATCAGTTTAGGATAGTCTGAAATTCCTTTGAAATGTTCACCGTTTATATCTATCAAACGTGGAATAGCTTGACTGTTAAATACCTCACATATAAGGTCAAGAAACGCACCAAGTGCAACGCTAAACAATTCTGTTTTATCACTGGAAAGTGCAAAACTACCAACGTTTTGATGACCAAGCAAAACAAAATCAGCGAGCACTGTCATTGCCATTCTTGTGTCATATCGTTCTATGATTTGATTGGTGTCAAATTGTCTTCTGCCACCTGTCGATGTCAACGTAAATTTCCAACCATTGCCAATAACAATACCCTCACGTTCATCCCTGCGAACACTGCGTACAATACTTTCTGCTTTTGCTAATTCATCCCTGTACTCATCACTCCAAATATCTGTACCATCTGGTGCTTCAAGTACAGGCAGTCCTGCAAGGTCACGCTCTATACCTATACCCTCAATTTCTTGAATCCTACGTTTGAAGTACCAGTTACGATAACTGTTGCGTAAAATGCTTCTGCCCTCTGGATTCCCTTTGCGACTTTTCGTCTTAAAGTGCAGAGCTTTTTCTATTGGAATAAACACCTGTTCGTAGTATGGTGGTGCGCACTGAATTAATCCCAGCAAATTATCTTTATCATCATACTGCCATTCCCATAGTGTGTCTTGAGAGCGAATTGGTAGTTTACGCCAACCTATTAGTCCATCTGTATATTTGCTTTTAGTCTCTGGGTTTTTAGTATTTCCCATGCGCCGCTTATATACAATTTCATGATAACTCCAACCGTAAGTTAAAAACGATAAAACCTCTGATATGAAGTCACTCCATGTTTCTTCCATATCATCCATGCATGAACGAACAAATTCTGCTACGTCCATATCTTGCTGACTATTACTAGCTTCTTGTATATTCCATTTGCATTGCCGCATCAGCATTTCTGTAGCAAAGAGAATCGCCCCTATCACATCATCGTTTTCTGACATTTCCTTATAGACTTCTATGCCTTTATGTCCTTGTAGTTCTCGTAAAAATTCTTCGTATATCCAGCCTGTGTTAAAACGGAACAGTCCTGTTTTGCCATATTCTCTAAATTTATCCATTATTACATATTACCTTCTTTCAGTACCTAGTGATGCCAATAGCTTTCCTTTGCCATATTATCGCCGCCAATATGCGATATTGGTTTGTTCATAAGATACAAAATTGCTTGTACTGTTGCGTCTACGGTATCTTTATATGTTGTACCTGGAAAGCGCAAAAGGTCATCTATTAAATCTGCTTTCCATGGTGCAAATTCTGGAAATAGTACATTTCCAGCTTCAAAATATGGTGCAACTGACAATGCTCTATCTTCTTTACTTCCTTTTGGATTGAATGGTATCATACCTGGTATGGTTTTACCGAGGTAATCAATAATCGCAGGACCATTTGCCTTATCTTCTACTACTTTTGCCCTTGCTTTTGGATGCTTCGCAGTTAAATTTTTTATAGTCGCTACACTCGTTGTAAAATCCATTTTATCATTTACCACATCGACAAAAAATAGCTGTGCCCCTTTTCGTGCCATTACTATTCCTGCACACTTCGCACTTGATTCACTGTTCTTAAAAGGCAAATCCCAAGACTGGATAATCGTTACTCCTGCTGGAAGTTCTTTGTAAGTTTGATTCATCCATTCTCTTTTAAAGATTGTACCACCTGCTGGTTGTGGTCGTTGCTGGTACATTGCACTCCAATCATAAATTCCAACAGTTGACTTAATTTTCATGAGTTCTGAAAGAGGGTACTTATCTACCCACAAAGCTTCACCTTCTTGTCTAGGGTCTTTTGGATGGCGGTTTTTTTCTGCGACCGCTGGAAGAAGTAATACCTCCCACTGGTCAGCCTGTGGGTCTTTTTTAGCTAATTCTAAAAGCCGTCCTGCAAGGTCATCTTCATGCCATCTAGTCAAGGTTATTAAAATTGACCCTTGCTTTTCTTGACGTGTATAAAGGGTAGAAGTATACCATTCCCACAGTTTTTCTCTGTATGTGCTACTATTGGCTTCCTCTCGATTTTTTATTGGGTCATCAATAATGATATAATCTCCACCCATTCCAGTGATACCACCACCAACACCAGCACCTCTATAACTGCCCCTGTGTCCTACTATCTCAAAAATATCAGAATTACGCAAAGCGTGTCCTGTTACTGTACGAATGTTTTTTCCAAATAGCCTTGACTTTGGAAACAGTTCAATGTATGCACTACTGTCCATTATCCGTTGCACGTCCCTGTTCATCCTCTGGGCTAGGTCTGCGGAGTAAGAAGTACTGATTATGTTTGCATCTGGATTACGTCCAAAAATAAATGCTGGAAGTTTGCGGCTTACAAGTTCACTTTTTCCATGACGCGGTGGCATAAATACCATCAGCCGCCGCAATTCTTTTTTCGTAAAAGCGTCCAGATATTCACACAAAAGTCTGTGATGCCAATTCATTTGATATCGTTCATCAGTGGACAGGCAAAAATCAGCAATAGACCGTCTGGCCTTTTCGCGAGCGAGTTCATTTCGGAGCAGTTCTAAGTTTTGTGAATCATTCTGTAAAAATCTTTTCAGCGATTGCATCAAGAACAGCCAGCTCCTCATCGGATATATTACTTAAATTGATGGAATTGGTATAATCAAGAGAAACCTCGCCCGCAATAGTCTGTTTTCCCTCTGTACGTTCTGTAACTTCTCCTCTGCTTATTCGTTCTAGCTTTGTTGCGACATCCACCATTGTTGAAATGTCCTTGGATGTCATATCATCCACTGGTATATTCTGTAATGCTTTAAATGCTTTGTTAAGCATTGCCTTTGCAATATCTACATGGTTTTTTCGCATTTTGGTTATGCCTTTTGTCAAGGCTTGACATGATTGTCTATCAAGTTCATCGTCCCATGCATCTACTCGAATCCCCCATTGCCAGTGTCTGCTCCAACGCTCCATTAATGCTTTAGATTTGCCTAACTTCTTAGCGACTTTTGCAAGACTACGTTCTGCACCCATATCTCTGTAAGTAGCAAATCCCTGAAATGCCTGTGCACTTTCATCTTCCTGCCGCTCCCAAAGTTTCGGAGGTGCATTTGGCGATGCTTTTTTCTTTGTTGTCAATTTTGCCATTAGTCAACCCTCTTTCCAATAAATTCCAAAATAAAAGCCCCTAAAACCAACTTACAGCTAGTTCTAAAGGCTTTGACTTTTAATTTTTCATTTTACAGCATATATAATAACACATTTCCAATATAGGATTCAATAGGGATTACATAGGAAAACATAGGAAAACATAGGTTTTTATAGGAAATTATATGTTTTTCTAAACTCTTGAAGTGCAAAGCCATGTAATTCAACTGCATATGTATACGATACTCTCATTTCAGTAGCTATTATATCAATATTTTTGTACTCAACATATCTTTTAAAAAGCATTTCAATATGCTTTGATTTAGAAAGCCCTTGAATCTGATTAATAATTTTATGTCTTTCGTCTATAAATTTATCAATATCCATATTAAGTTCATCTTGTAAATCACAAATTCTGTCCATTATTTTGACATATGAAGAATCTTTATTAAAACTTGTCTGAACTTTGTCCATGGAATAATCAAATGAGCTCACACTGGTACACATATCCTTTAAGTTATCAATTTCCTTAATTTTTTGATTAATTATAGTATCCAGCTTTTTTAATCTTTGCAAATACTCTTTTGCTTTCATCATCTACACCCCACTTCTTTTCTGATTTTACGTATTCTTGCCTTAAGACTTTCCATTACCCAGTCTTGTACATCTTCTTTTCGTCTTAAAGCTTCCATAACGTCTTCATCCCTTGTACCAGCACATACAAGATGATGGATTATAACTTTTTCTGTCTGACCTTGGCGATGAAGTCTTTTATTTGCTTGGCTATACAGTTCATAATTCCACGTAAGCCCAAACCATATAACATGATTACCACCTTGTTGTAAATTTAAGCCATAAGCACTACTTGCAGGATGCGTAAGCAATACATTAATAATTCCTGCATTCCAGTCATCTTCATCTGTTGGTGTCTTTAATTCTCTTACTTCAAGAGAAGTTTTCTTTAGTACTTCTAAAAGCCTCATGCGGTCATGCTGGTAATTATAAAATACAAGCACAGGCTTTCCCTGTAAATTTTCGATTAGTTCCATGAAAGCTTCTACTTTGCAATTATGTATACAGTGTACATTTTTATTCTCGTCATACACTGCACCATTAGCGAGCTGTAAAAGTTTATTACTAAGGGCAGCAGCACTTGTCACACTGATTTCTTCTGTTTCTTCTGGAATACTTAAAACCATTTCACGCTCTAATTCTTGATATTTTTTCTTTGCCTTACTATCAAGCTCTACAATAACCTCATTGCATACCATATCAGGCAGTTGTAAATAATCCTCTGCTTTCATGCTGATACAGATATCAGATATTTTGTCCAGTATGCTGTTTTTAGTACCCATTTTTGGCTTGTAATTGTATACTATTCCATTACCTCTTGCTCCAGGGTCAAAATATCTTTCCCTAAATTGTGTGTATCTTCTGCCAAGACGTTCACCGCCGTCTAACAAAAAAACTTGAGCCCATAAGTCGGCTAAACCATTGGGTGATGGTGTTCCTGTAAGTTCAACTAATCGTTTTATTTTGCACGATATTCCTGCAAGTGCCTTAAATCTTTTTGCTTTGTGATTCTTGAAGCTGCTACTTTCATCCAGCACCACCATATCAAATGGCCAGCTATTGCGGTAGTAATCTACAAGCCATGCAATATTTTCACGATTAATAATATATAAGTCAGCAGGAGTATTAAGTGCCTTTATTCTTTTAGTTTCACTTCCAAGTACTTGTGATACGCGTAGCATTTTCGTATGTTCCCATTTATTTTTTTCGCGTCCCCATGTCCCTTCGGCTACCTTTTTGGGTGCAACCACTAACACCCTGTTTACTTCAAAGCGATTATATTTAAGCTCTTTTATGGCGGTAAGCACAGTCACAGTTTTGCCAAGCCCCATGTCTAAGAAAAGTCCTGTCTTGTTTGTGTTTATAATCTTGTTAATACAATGTTTTTGATAATCATGTGCTACAAATTTCAACTTAAATCCCCCTTTAACACCTAATGCATAATTCTTTTTTATATCAAAGTTAATATATCCCTTATGAGGATATACGTTTATAACGCTGTATAATCGTTTTTAAGGCTATTTATTTTATTTAGCTATAAGCTATAAGAAATTGAGTTTTTATACCTGTATAAACTTTATACGAGTTTATACAGGCATTTATACGTATTGCATAAACACTAATTATAAACGTCTTAGTTTTCCTTAAAGTCGTCTTTAGACAGCCTATATTGCTTTATAAGCTTTTCTGCAAGGTCTTTATATCCTAACTTGAAGAAAAAGCGGGCAACACCTTTAATCCCATAAACAACCTCTACTTGCTGTCCAAGACCCCTAAGTTTTTTGCACTGTACTTCTTGAAGCTTTGTAAGCTTACCTGTATCAGTTTTTAGCTCTACAAACACTGGTCTTTTATCTGGAAATACCACAATCCTATCAGGCACACCTGCATTACTTGGGCTTGTCCATTTATATGCCATCCCACCTGTACTTCTTACCATGTTGGTAAATATTTTTTCAACTTCACTTTCTCGCATATTTTATTTCATATCTCCTTTATATATTCATGTAAACAAACCCTCACGCGTATATATATATATAATTAAAATTAGAGGGCTTTAGGTGTCCTATATATACCTAATTATTATTTATATTATTAATATTATATATATTTAGTTTACAAATCATTATAAACCCTTATTTTATAAGGGTTAAGCTGTAAACTTTGTTTATAAACCATAGTTGACACTTTTGTCATAAAGCCTTATTTTATAAGGCTTAGAATCGTATACTGTTTTTGTATACCATGTAAACCGGCGTATACTAATCCGTTTACGAGATTTGCGGCATGGTATACAAAAATTGTTCCACTAGTTTACTTCTTTTCAAATCCCTTTTGTATTCCATATGGACCACATCTTATCACGTTCTTAACCTTTTTCCATCCGTCTATATTGGATATAATTGCATTAATCTCCATAGAATCTCTTTTTTGCATTTGTCGTGGATTTCCGCCAAAGCATTCTACCCAGATTTCCATTGCACATATCCTATCACGCAATCTAAGTTTTGTGTCTTCTGCCTTTATACCACCATTAAGAAACATCATTCTCTGTGTTTTATCCATACTATTCCAGTTTTCAGGCACAAGCTGTTCTAAAAATTCTCTTATAATACCCTCTTTTCCAGAAGTTTCTTTATGTGGTTCTCGGTGTTGTTCTGCTAATTTTTCCTCTTCATCATTAAGATATATTCTTTCACCAAGCATCCAGTACACATATGCTTCTGCCCAAACTTGGTCTACTTCATCAGGCAGGTCAATTTTAGGTTTCTTTTTTGGTTTATGAACTCCAACATCAACAGGCCAGAATCTTCTATTTCCCGTTATATCCCTTAAAATCTCATCTTTATTGCTTGTTCCAAAGAACACACATCGTCTTGGAAATTTATCTGTTCTTTTGTTAAAAGGCACTCTGTATATATCATCACATTTACTTAGAAATTGTTTGACAACTTCTTGTTCAGCCTTTGTCATGGCGGTAAGTTCACCGATTTCATTTATCCACGTACCTTGTAGCATTTCGGCAGCGTCTTTACCATTAAATGAGGTCAAACTGTCGCTAAACCATTTACCGCCAAGTACCGATAAAAAAGAACTTTTGCCTAGACCTTGTCTTCCTATAAGTATAGGCATTGTGTCGTATTTAACACTGCCTGTCATTGCCCTTGCAACAGCAGCACAAAGTGATTTTCTCATAACCATATGAGTATATTCTTCGTCTTCTGCACCTAAGTAAACCGACAGTAGTGTATCTATTCGTTTTATGCCATCCCATTTAAGACTGTTTAGATATTCTTTTACCTCATTTATACGGTTTTGGTCACTGGTAATTGTAAGAGCTTTATCAATTTTATCTTGCCTTGTCAATCTATAAAATGTTTCCATGTAACGATATAAGTTTGCGTCATCTGCATCTGTCCACCATCGTATTTCTTCTGTAGGATTCCATGGAAGCTTTCCTGCCGATATTGCACGTCCTGCAAAGTCGTCTATAGCAATCTTATCCTTTAAATTAGGGTCGTTTTCTAGTACAAGAACAGCATTATTTATTGTGTTCTCAAAATTGCCACGTTTATCTGTTGTAAGCTTGTGAATCCATTCAAGGTCATCTTCTTTACTTTCTAGTGTATCTGAAAAAGCTTCTACCGCTTTTGCGTGCCGTTCCTTTATAATTAAATCTGATACTGCAGTGTCTTCCATCGCAAACTGGCTCATATGTAGAAAAGAAGGCATCCTATTAACTGGTGTACCCTCTTTTGCTTCTAAGTCTTCATCACCAAATTTGTGAAGTCTTACCATATCAAATGCATTTACTAAGAGTCCAGAGCAAGGGTCTGTTGCATGATGTGAGTATAAAAACTTATCTCCATCATACACTATAGCTCCGCCTGTTGTAGAGCCACCAGTGTATGTGAATCTACTTTGTACAGCCGTTTCTTCATAAATGCCTGGAATAAATTTATCCATAGCCTGGGTAATGCCATATACACGGCAGAAAGCCCCTATAATACCTTTCTTCTGCAATGGGTCTGTCTGTTTTGCAAGTCTTTTCCTTTCAATAGATTCTGCCCCTGGTACACATGGCCATTGTGATATATCTCTCCAATCGCTATACATATTAAGTATTCCGTCCAAACTACAGAATGGCATATCGTTTATTTCACATATATATTCAGCATTATTACAACAGCTAGGCCAGTACATAAGACGCGACGCTTCAAATGTTGTAGGGTCACACAGTTCTATTCCTATAATTGAAGCAAGCTTTCTGGCAGCAGGTTCATATTCATCTGCTGATGAAGTCCTATCAAATGGGATTATTACACGTAGTCTTGGTGCATATCCTGCGTGTTTTCTAGTACTGTATACAGCAGATGCACAGCCAAGCCCTTTTATTCTTTTAAGTATATCCTCTGTTTTTCCAGCAGGTATGTTATCAAGGTCAAGTGTAGAAATATCCCTTCCTTTAACTTCATTTGCCTTGCGTCTCCCATTTATAAATGTACCGCCTACAAAGCCGCCTACGTCCTTTAGTTCGTCCTGTCTTGCTTTAGGGTATGAAAGATAATCCTCAAGTGTTTCAGGGCTTCTTACTGGAATTTCAAGTCTTTTTACAAATTCTAGCCATGTAGTTTCACTTTCTGGCCATTTAATTGACTTCCTGCTGCCAGCCATACTTATCTTTATTTTTCTGTTATACTGCATTGCCTACCTCCCCTAGTCTTTTCTGTAATACATCCCCTCAAATCCAGCTCCTTTAAGTATCAGTCCTGGTGTAAACCATATAGGTTCTGACATAATGTCACATAGTTCTTCTAATGTTATATTTTTTGGTGCATCCACTATTACCTCATCATGTACATGAAATACAACTTTAAGCCCTTTTTTCTCAAGCTTTAAAAGTATTTCTGCCAGACAGTCCCTTGCTATTGCCTGTACAATGTTTTCAACTAATTTTCCGCCATAAGTTTCTGTAACTTCCCATTTACGCCCTTGTTGGCTTGAATAGTAGTGCAGTGATGGTTTTCCAAAGCGGTTTTCCTGTAGAAATGGTTTTGGGTAGTATAGTTTCCTGCCACTTGGAAGTTTTATTGTAAGGAAAGTCTGTCCATACAATATATCCCCCTCAAGAGCCATAAAAAGTCCATGTGTTGCAGATTGTTTTCCTGTCTGCATTGTAGTAATTACTGCATTTTCAACAGCGTACCACAGTCCCACAATCTGCTTGTTTGCACTACGCCATCTGTTTACTATGTCTGGAAGTTCTTCTTCTGAAAGTCCCATTTCCATTGCACCCATTGAAATCAGCGAATTTACGCCGCCCTGATAACCCAGTGCAAGTGTTGCGACTTTGCCTTTTGCCCTTAGTTCGTACTCGGGATTGCACTTTACAATTTTTTCAACTGGAACATGAAACATCTGTGAAGCTGCAGCTTCGTAAATCTTTCCGTGTGTAGCAAACACCTCATTTACCCATTTCTCACCAGCAAGCCATGCAATTACTCTTGCTTCTATTGCCGAAAAATCGGCTACTACGAACTTATTACCCTCTGATGGAATAAAAGCGGTGCGGATAAGTTGTGACAATGTATCGGGTACATTACCATAAAGCAGTTTAAGTCCGCTGTAATTTTTTTGTTTTACAAGTTTTCTTACAAAGTCTATATTTTTCATATAAGTTCTTGGCAGATTCTGCATTTGTACTAGTCGTCCTGCCCATCTGCCTGTCCTGTTTGCACCATAAAACTGCGAAATTCCCCTTATGCGACCATCCTTACACATAGATGCCTTAATTGCTGCATATTTTTTAATAGATGTTTTCCCGAGTTGTTGACGTATCTGAAGCACACGCTCTACATCTTCTGGCATTTTTGTTTTTAAAAATTCAGCAACAGTACTTTTCTGTAGATTTTCTACAGGCTGACCGAGTTTTTTCTCAAGCCAGCCTGTAAGTTGTGATGTACTATTTGGATTTTCAAGCCCTGTAATTTCTTTTGCTTCTGCTTCCAGTTTTCCGCTGCACGTATTGTCTATCCACAAAGCACCTTCTACTAATTCCTTGTCTGCTCTTACACCATAAGCATTCATAAGAATATCCATTTGCCAAAGATGTTCTTCTCTTTCTGGCATTTCAAATAATTTAAGTCGTTGTAAAATAGAGTATTCAGTGACAACATCCTGCTTACAGTATTCTTTAAACAATTCCCAACGTTTCATATCATGCTTAGGTTCATTCCAGATACGACCACCTTTATTTGATACTGTTTTTATTGGTACACAGAAGTATCTTATCAAAGATTTTCCAATAGAAAGTTTTTGCTTATCTTCTTCAAGCCCTATGGCTTTTCCAGCCGCTTCAAGTCCAGCTGGATAGCCACAGTACATCCCATGTATCATAGTGCATCTCCATTGCTCTATAGGTGTCTGATATCCTGCCCTGTTTAGACAATACCATTCAAACGCAGCATTATAAGCGTGTTTAATTACACTAGGGTCTTTAAGGTCATTTATTATTTGTAAAGGGAGTTTCTCGCCATTTTTAAGGTCAACAATGCAAACATCTTCTTCATCGTACTTATATGCAAAAAGTAATATTTCAAAATCGTATGACTGTGCATATCTGTATAAGCCAGCTTTTGCAATATCTATGCTGCTCCTTGTTTCAATATCAATGCTAATATGTCTGTATTTCATTGTTTCCCCCTATGTGATACTGTTACATTGGAAGACCAGTAACAGGGTTTATTGCTGGTCTTTGTTGTGTTGTCTGTGGCAGTGTTCCAAACACTTGTGCCGCAGTTGGTGCACTTGCCCCTAACACTTCACCATCTCGTAATTTTTGTACTGGACCAAGACTGCATCCGATACCCTTTTTACCGCCGAATGCATATGGGTAAAATGTGACATTTACTCTTCCATACATTCCGCTGTATACTTCTGACTGGTTTATTATAGGATTTCCCTGTCTGTCAACGACTTCTGGCGGATAATCGGCTTTAGCACTTGCTGTAAATACCCAGTGCCCCTTGCATTCATCTCCAAAAGCCATCCCATCAGACGGACGTACTCCATCGCCATCATATACTGGTGTTGGTATATATGGTGGTTGTACACCATTCCATCTATCAGAAATACCTCTTTGCTTTGCAGCTTCAATGGCTGCATTGATTCTTGCCATAGTGTCTGCATCTGTTTTTGGTACAAGAACCGTACAAGAATACTTTTCTGCCTGTCCTGCTTGAAATGCATAAGGTTTAAAAAGGTGTACATATGAAAGTCTTACTTCTCCTGTAGTAACGTTTGTTAAATTCTCCATGATATTTTTCCTCCTGCCTTTACGACTAAATAATAATATGTTATACAACTTGTTCTTTAAATGCTTCATTTGCACTTACTTTAAGAGTGATTGCTTCCCTTTTGTCCTGTTCCTGTACAAGCGTTGGCTTACCGGATGACTTTACGACAAACTGTACAGCATACTTTTCAAACTGTTCCTTACCTATTTCCTTTTCTATCTGTGAAAGAGTAAGTGGAACATTCTTATATAAAATAGCTTCTGGTATACCATTATCAATCAAAGCTTTTAAAGCCTCATCCTCATCTGTCCAAGTGCGTGTGCTTCGTCCTTCTACTGCTTTCCAGCCACGTATCTGCCTACCTGAAAGACACTCTTGTAATGCATAGTTTATAAGGTCATGCATCCATTTTGAAATATCTGCACCTTTTAAAAGATAGTCCCCGACTTCATCATTTGTAATAAGTGGTGGCTTTTTGTCTATAAAAAATGCAAGTTCTACATTTTTTTCTGCCCTTGCACGACATTTTGCCCTTGCCTTGCAGTATTTACAAGTGTGATGGTCAGGATTAAATTCACCCTTACCATCTATTGCAAGCATTGCTCTTTGATTTGCATATGCCCCAAATTCTAGCAACTGTTCTAATGTACATTCCCATTCAGAAATGCCATCAGGAAGTCTTGGTTGTACAATGGAAAGCTTTATATTTTTTATTGGGTATAGCATTTTATATGTTTCATAAGCACCAAGTGCATAGAGCATCATTTGTGGGTTTTGACTGGCAGATACCCTGCCATCAGGACTTTTACCATATTTAAAATCAATTATCCACACTGTATCACCACCAAGTAAGATACAGTCAGCAGTACCAAAACCATCAGGCACATATTTTGAAAAGTCTACACGCTTTTCTACTGCTGCATATGGCTGATTGTCAAATGAAAGTGCTGCCGATTTTACATATTCAAGGTATGTATCTGAATGTTCTAGCATTTCATTTTGCCATAACTCTTTTTCTTGCAATTTTTTAATGTCCTTGTTCATTTTTCTCTTGCCGTAATCAGTAGTGAAAAAATAATTTCTAAGCTTTAACTCGCATAGTTCATGTGCAAGCGTCCCCTCACGTGCTGCGTCTGATTCCTCGTCTGGAAACTCTTCACCAAGTAAAACACTTGGTGGACATTTTAACCAGCGATACGCTCCTGATGCACTTAACAGTGCATGGCTTCTGTTTTCATGTCCTATCATATCTGTGCCCCCAATCCTCGCATACCTGTGGCAAATGCACCATAATATTCTGGTGATAATAGTGGAAGTGATTCAACACCAAAATTAGCAAGAAGTGCTTGTAAGTTCGCCTGTTTGCCTGCATCCATTAATGTCATAGCGGCTCGTGTAAGGTCATCCATACTATACGACAGTGTATTGACAGGTATTGCCGATGCAGCAACTGATGTTGTTGATGCTGGTGTAGCTTGAGCCGTTGAAGCCGTTGGTGTTACTTGAGTTGCAGTTTGTGTTGTTGATGCCGGTGTAGCTTGAGCCATTGAAGCTGCCGGTGTAGCTTGTACTGCTGCCTGTTGTGGTACTGCTTGTACTTCCTGCACGGGTGTTCTTTCTGGTTGTGGTACAGCAGGTTCTACTGTAGTACTAGTTGCTTCTTTCCTTGCGTTTGGATTAACTCCTGCTATGGCAAAAAGTGCATCTGCCAGCCTATCAAGTCCTTCTACCTTAATTGATACTTTAATCTCTAACATAATATTTTCCTCCTAGATTTATTTAAATTTTTAAAATTTGACTGTATTAAACATCTGTGATATACTATAGATGTTTAGATTCTGTGGGCGTACAATCTAATCCTATGCTAGTTTGTATGCCCTTGTTGTTAGGTGCAATTACTTCTGTTACCTTTCCAGCGTGTAGGATTATGCCCATTTTTTCTTTTTCTGCCATTTCTACACAATCATTAACAGTTAGATTATTTAAATCCATGCTAAAAACTCCTTTCTTCTGCTTTTAATCGGCGTTCCAAAATCGTCTCGATTTTTCCAAGCTTTGCTTCTCCTATTCCCTTAGTTGCTGCGATTTCTTTCATGATTGAATTAATATCAATCTTTGGTAAAACAGCTTTCTTTTTTCCTTGATTAAAGCCCTCACTTCTTGCCTTTTCTACACGGTCCTCTACATAGTGAACCAGTTGCTCATCTGTCATTTTTCTCATCTTAACAGCCTTGTCATGGATGATATTTTCATCCGTTGTACGTCTGCAACTTCTTTTCTTTGCCATAGTAATCTTCCTTTCTTTAAGTGATAATCATGTCGTTAATTTTTCTAGTGTTACTAAAAAATCTAACGCTCGTCTGTAGCACTTAGTCTGCAAATGGTCTATATGGTGTGCTTCGTAGTGGGTACAAATTACTGCTAATTCCTTAATAGTGGAATCAAGGTCTCCCTTTGCGTGCAAGTCGTCTAGTTGCTTACTCCAAACATCCACTTCTTCTGGTGTTGGTCTGTATTCTGCTGGCTCTTTAGGGATAGATATTGACCTATCAATAAGCCAATCTTTTAAACCAGATGGCATAATAGCCTTTTCGTTCATTTGACCTTTATATTCCTGATATAATTCAACAATAAACTTGTCAACGTCAATATATCGCTTCATAATAAGTTACTCCTCTCTTTCTTATTGTTTTTTAGCTTTTTCTCCCTTATAATCTATGTACAGGCTACTGCAATAGCCGAGTACATAGAAAGGAGAAGACTCTCATGAAATATATTGATAAAGTTCTAGCCTACCTTGGAGAACCATATATAATAGCAACAAGGGATTTGGAAACCTGCATAGTACGTGAATTTCCCAATTTTGAATTTGAGGTTTCAGGTGTCAGGTCTGAAAAACACCCTTGTACGCTTTATGTATGGATGATGAAACCCCATGTTGAATTAATGGGCATATACCAAGGTATTGTCGGTAAGGAAGCCCTAAAAGACCTTTTAGGGTATTATGCCGCTAAATACCAAAATCTTCCCGAGAAAGTCCATGTCGAACGCGAAGACAAAATAGAATAAGTGCTAACTCCTGGCGGTTGATTTTTTTCTCCTCCAGGAGTTTTTCACACCTTGACATTTCTTCTTCACTATTTGTAATTACTTCAAATCTGCGTAGCTGCTCTAAATCTTTACTTTCCATCGGTTCTACCTCTCTTTTTTCTTGCTTTTTAGCTTTTTCTCCTTTATAATCTATGTACAGGCTCTGCCAAGCCTAGTACGTAGAAAGAAGCATATTATTGATTGACCCAAGCAATAATATCTTCTTTGCACCCCAGAAGAATATCGTAGCAATTTTTACGTGGAACGTATCTTTCTGGGGTTGTCCTTAAACAAAATGCAATAGTTCCAGTTTTGTTAGGCGTAAACCTTGGATGTGCATTTATGCCTTCCTGATTTCCAGGTTCATCAACCTTATACCCTGCATTTACAAGTACTTCTGTGAGGAGTGACTTTCCAAGTCCTGTACCATAAAAGTACACTTCTGCATCCTGCTTTAATGCTACCCTTAATACCTCTACTTGCTGTTCAGTCAAACAACTGTTTAAAACTTCAAGAAATGTTTCCATTATTTCTACCTCTCTTTCTTTTCCAAATGCAAGATTTGTTTCCCACTGCGTATCTAAAATAGAATTTTCAATCAATCTTAACGTGTCTGCGTCATTTTTGTAGTATTCGTAAATGTCATCACAGACTGCATATGCTGTGTCCCTAGCGTCTTCTTGAATCAAATCCTTGCTTGCCATAACACCTTTTTCTTTTATAGAATTGAGTGTCCTATTAGGTTCATCAACAAAATCCCCATCACATTCTTCTATGTAAGCTTTTACCCAATTTTCATAGTACCTTATTAAAAAATCTTTATCATTTTCTGTAAGCTTCCAGCCTTTGTCATAATCAATATAAGGGCTGATGTCATGTGGTTTTTGATTTTTTGCTTCAAAGTTAATCATATTAGGCACTCTTTTCATTTTCTCTGCACCGCCTTTTGATATAATTCTGTAAACTTATCTGTATAATAAAAGGGTTGTATTTCCTTTTTATTGTATGGATTGACTTCATTTTCCCCATACTGTAAACCTTTGCCTGTTAGAACTTTAAACTTCTTTACACTGCCGTCAGAATATGGTCGCTCTCTTTCCTCAAGATAACCCTGCTCAAGTAGAATCTGGTTAAACTTAATAGGCGATATTTTATAGCTATTATCTTTTAGCAAAGTGGTTAATGTTTTCATTTGTCTGCTGCTATTATGCTCATATTCTGGCATGAAGTTAGTAGGAATATGGTAGCCTGTATAAAATCTTTCCAACATTAGCAGTTTGCTTGCCTTGTCCATACAAAGCATATTTGCAACTGCTTCTAGTGATTCTACTTGTTCTTTTAGCGGAATCTGATTCCTGCCATTATTAGTTGAATACATTCCTGTTTTATGGATTGATGGGATAACTTCCGTAACAAGCCAATTTTTGAATAGTTCTGCTTTTGCGTTATTTGCTATCATCGCAAGGCGGTAGAAGATTCTTTCTGGAATGTAATCGTCTTTCCCAACAAACTGTGAATAGCCTAATGTTCTACAACATCTGTTAAGCATTTCCCACTTAACATACATTTTCCCATTTTCTTCTTGTGTCCAACCAAAACCAATTGCTATATCTTCTGCATTAATAGAAATGCTACCATCTTCATTCAGCATTGTTTTTGCAGAAATGTTCATGTCCTTATTCTCAAATAACTCAATGTTGCTATCATTATGTTCATATTTTTGCAAGAAGCCAGCTGGTATACTGTAGTCTTTATAAAAATTTTCTAATATCAGCAATTTACTTGTGTCATTCATATGAAGCATATTTGCAACTGCTTCTAGTGATTCTACTTGTTCCTTTAGTGATATTTGATTTTTGCTAATATTTCTTGCAGAATACTGTCCTGTTTTTCTGATAGATGGCAAAACCTCACTTGTCACCCAATGTTTGAAACGCTTTGCACTATCAAGCTTACTGCCAAAAATTAATGCGTACATCCCTGATTCGTTGATAATAGTTAATCCACGGTTCGGAATATCAAAGGTAGTGTTTTGCGACCTTTGGATTATCTGTTTATCTTCCTCATCAATATGCTTTTTTATAGCATCCTTGGTATTTTCATATCCCAATGCATCCGCAACGTCTTTTCCTACAAACCAAGGTTCATCATTGATAATAACTGTCCTAACTTGTCCAAACTCTTCATTCATAAAAACTTGTAAATTCTCCATAATTAACCCCCTTTCCGCCTGCATATGCAGGACTTATGATTTTTTATCATTAGATAAAGCAAATGCTTTATCCTTTAATTGCTCTAATTTTTTAAAATGGTTGTATGACAAACTACAAAGATAATTAAATGCTGGTTCATAATCATCAAACCCATAATTGCCGTTGTAACCAGCATCCATTACAGCTAACATCATACTAGTTAAAGCTTCTGCTTCCATTACAGCTTCTTCAATCTCAAACATTAGTTTCATGTTGCATCCCCCTCTTTGTTATACAGTGCAATAATATTGCACGTGAAAGATTCTTACACTATCAATATCCTAGATTATAGTGTAAAATTCTTGCACTGTCAAGTATTTTTTAGGAGGTATTTTTATGTTTGGTAAATGTTTAAATGAAACTCGTAAATTAAAAGGGTTTACTGCACAACAAATGGCAGATTTACTTTCTGTTTCACTTAGAACATACAGAAACTATGAAAGTGAACGTAGTTATCCCGATTTTGGAAAACTTGTCAGCATTGCTGATATATTGGACGTATCTACCGATTATCTTCTTTGTCGCAATGAGTTTCTCGCAAAACACGCTGATGGACATTAAACAGGTCTTCTAATTTATCCCATAATTCAACATTACCTGTTGTATGGCCAGATTCCATAAATTTATAGTGTCTTTCAGAAACGCCCAGATATTCAGCAACTTGTTTCTGTGTCATGCCCGCTTCCTTGCGGGCTTTCTTTAAGTTTTCTCTTGCCATATGTAAATCTCCTTTACACCACCTTTTGACACAGTTCTGCAAATCTATCTGTGTAATACAAAGGTTGCACTTCCTTCTGATTATATGGGCTGA
The DNA here is from genome assembly GCA_947565985.1 of uncultured Lachnoclostridium sp. Classification (GTDB taxonomy): domain Bacteria; phylum Bacillota; class Clostridia; order Lachnospirales; family Lachnospiraceae; genus Butyribacter. The sequence goes on along the minus strand of CANOID010000026.1, from coordinate 10,642 downwards.
CTGCATTCTCTCCATACTTCAAGCCACTATCTGTTAATGCTTTAAACTTCTTTGTTATTCCTTTACTTGATGGTCTTATTCTTTCTTCCAGATAGCCACATTCAACCAATTTCTGATTAAATTTAACCGCTGATATTTTACAGTCATGCTCTTTTAACAAAGTTGATAGTGCTTTCATCTGCTTATTTCCATTGTGTTCGTACTTTGGTAGGAAACCAGTTGGCACTCCCACATCTTTACAGTAATTCTCATACATTAGAAGTCTGCTTGCGGTATTTGCTTTCAAATCATCAGCGATAAACTTTACAATGCTAATGCCCTGCTCAATGAAAGTTTTGTCATTACTTTTATTTTCTTTGTACCGCTTTTCTACTTCGATAAAGTATCTTCTTACCTGCTTACCCTTATCATTTCTTTCCAACATTGCCATTTCCTTAGCTATATCAAGTTTGATTATGTACTCTGTCTTTGGTCTTCCACCTTTTTCACTTTTTTGTGAAAAACTCTGAAAGTCATCATTTTCAACTACATCACAATCTGAAAACCTTTCTTTTATCCAGTCTGTATATTGTCTTTTGCTTCCCAGACACTCATAAAGTTCTGTGCCATAAACAACTCGTTCTCCCTTGTCAGTCATATAGACTGGTACTAACTCATTTTCTAGTAGTTGTAAATTCTCCATAATCTTATCTCCTCTCTTCAAAACACATACAAGTGTCATCTGGTGTTGGATTTTTCTTACCTTTACGCTTTCCTGCTGGAACACCACAAACACAATGTCCCATATAGACAATATGAAAGTCATTATATCCATTCCTTGCATAGTGCTGTATATAATGCTCACAGTGTTTACAGTCCTTTGGTTTTGGAATATCCTCTCTAAGTTTTTGCAGTAATGCTTTTAGTCTTTGATTCTCATTTTCCAGTTCCTTAACTTGATTTGCTAACATATTGCAACCCCCTTTTTGTTCGTGGTAAAATAAAATACTACTATATTTTACTTTAATACATTTATAGGAACATTTTGTTCCTTGATGTATCATTTATTATAAAGGAACATAATGTTCCTGTCAATAGTTTTTAAGGAGGTTTTATGAATTTTTCAACAAAGTTAAAACAACTGCGCCTTGCACTTGATTGTACTCAAGCACAGATGGCTGAATTTTTAGGAATTACTGTACGTGGATATCGAAATTATGAATTAGGTGCAAGAGAGCCAGAATTATCCGTTCTAATCAAACTTGCTGACCATTTCAATGTTTCGCTTGACGAATTAGTCGGAAGAAAGTTTCCGAAGGATTCTTTGATGGATTCTAAATAAATCCTCTAATTTGTCCCACACTTCAAAAGTTCCATTTCTCTTACCTGATTCAATAAGTCTATAGTATCTCTCACTTATCTTTAGATACTCTGCTACTTGTTTCTGTGTCATGCCCGCTTCCTTGCGGGCTTTCTTTAAATTCTCTCTTGCCATATGTAAATCTCCTTATGAATATTTAACTGATATGTCTCTCTGGCTTTATAAGCCCAAAAGTAATCAGACACATATTTGCAGCTCTTATCTGGTGCGTGTAAAGCTTTTTCTTTACGGGATAATGAACCAATTGGTTTACATCTTTATCAGGCTTTACTCGTTCTTTATCCACTGCATCCTGCACTGCTTTCAAGCGTTCATGTTCTGCCTTAATTATTTCTGGAAGTGTGATAAGCTTTGAAAGCTTTTCCAAAAGGTCAAGGCTTACAGCACCAACAAAGCGTTGCTCTTTTTTATCCCACTTCATAAATGATTTTATGATGTTAAATTGTATAGAATTTGTTTCTTCGATATATATATTTCCATCCTTCATTTTAATCCGCATTGCTTTCACTCCATTTTCTATCCCTTAAAGTCTTTACAACATCTGCCATAGATTTCCTCAATGTGAACTAACAATTTTTGTAATATCTGATATTGCTCATTGGTTTGAGTACAACCGATATCGTTTTGGAATCCTATAATATTTGCAATGATGCAATCCCTACAATAAGCTGCCCCTTTATTAAATTCACTCATACTTTGTCTCCTCTAAAGCTTCTACCTCTTGTTTAGCCCATTCTTTATATCTGGCTACATTATTTTCTAAATCATCAAGCGTCTTTAGAATGTCTTTAACCTTAGTAGCATCCTTTTCTGCATTAATTTCTTTTCTGTGCTTCTTGAGTTTCTCTACATCCGCCTGAATAAGATACTCAAAACTAAAAGCAGCACTATATAAATCATGTAACGGTCTCATTTTTAACCTCCGAAATATTCTCTTTTTCGTAATCAAATATTGTCATCTGTTTATCTTCCCACATAAATTGTTCTTCTAAATCGTCTACCGTCGTTTTTCTAAAGGTGTTAAAATATGGGTTAGCACAATCTTCTTTTGATAATAAAATCAATTTATTCCACAATTCTCTATGATTATCCCTTAAATGCCTTAACTCTTGCATTTTCTGATTAGGACAAAACCAACAACCTCCTCTATTTGCAAATTCGTATATTGGTGATAATAAATCGTATTCTATACATTTGTTCTTTGCCATTTGTTCTGTATATCCATATTTCTGCAACAGTGAAGTTTGGTTTTCTGACTGTACAACCCTATCAAGCCTTAACGGTTCATCAATCGCAATCCCTACATATTGCATTACATTTTCATCCTGCGACTTCCAGAACTCCCTAATCGGTGGAATTTTCGCATTGCTATTCATGTGACAGCCCATGTTCATAGGAAACCCCCTGATTTTACCGTTTCTGCTTTCGATTTTTGATTTTTTAACCATTCGATAAAACAGGTCAATGTATGTGTTCTTTGAATGAAGTATTTTGACTTCATATCCCCAACTTTCAAATAACGGAATGCACTTATTTTTTATGAAGTCAATATGTTCTGGCAATTCCCCGCTGATGTTCTTATCAAACATAACCTCGGAAAAGATTATAAGGTCAAGTGGCTCATTGTTCTCATGTGCCAAAATAATACTTGCGGTACTGTCTTTGCCACCGCTCCAACTTGTTATATACTTCAATTTTTCTACCTCTGTTTCATGTTTTAATTTGTAATCAAACTATCAATTATCATCTTGCCATGAAATAGCCTGTCCGCATTTAGAGCAATATTCTGTATCAAAAGACACAATCCTTTTTTCTCCGCACGTTGGACAATTGCCACGAAATGAATAAATATTTCCGTTAAAATTTCTTAATTCTTCTTTGTTAGCTAATTTCTTTACTTTTCGCATTTCTACAGCTTCTTTACAATCTGAAACTGTGCCGATTGAGCGGTATTGCTGGATTTCCTCTAACTCTAAAACAATATCTTCAAGAAAACTTCTTGCTATCTTTAATTCGCTTTCATTGTTTGTTTCTAAATAGTCTTTTACTGCTCCTATTTCGATTTTACTAATCACTCCACTACCTCTTTACAAAAAATATGATATTTCAGCTTGTCCACTGCCTTTCTTCTTCCTCTTGTAATTCATCTTCTAATTTGTAATCTCCAAGAAATTTCAATACAGCAATAAGCTTTTTACACCATTTGCTTTTATCTTTTCTTGGAGCGTTTCTTTCTAAAAAATCAAGATATTCTTTCGCTCTGTCAACTAACCATTCAAAAGTTTCATCTGAATATTCTCTATCCTCACTATTAACCATAGGAAAACGAATAATATTTTTCATTTCACTATATCTTCCTTCACTTTCTCGTCAATTCCTCATAGCATCGTTTAAACCTCATAAAATCTTCTGCACTTCCCCCATTATCTGGATGTGCGTGTTTCATGGCATATTTGACTGCATCTATTGTATTTTTAGGAATATTTTTGTATAGTTTTGATTCTGATATAGTCATTAATGTTTTGTTTTCCTTTTTTAGCTGCTCAACTTCTAAACATTTACTGACGTAGAAGAGAACAAGGTATATTACAACAACGATTAACATAAATATTTTCATGTCATATGTTCCTTTCATTTATCCCTCTGGCAGAATAACCACCAGAGAGAACATGTGCGTTTGTGTATATATAAAATGGCAAAAATTAGCTAAACAGTATCTAAGGTGACATGGTACGCACACAAACCATGTCTAATACCCCTGCTGCCTTTGACAACAGCAAAGGTTATGCTATTTGCTGATATCATCAAAATCAATCTGTGCCTTTGCTACTTCGGCTGCTGCTCTGTAGACCTCTGCATAATGGTTGTTACCATGGGTTTCTTTTACTTTGTCAAGAAATTCTTCAAGTATTCCGTTAAAACATCCACACTTAACCATAATCTGGTTATCCCGACTATGATAAAACGTTGTGTAGTCTTCCCTGCTGCCAATCTCGCCAATAACTAGTACATGGTTTGTCAGGAAAATATCAGCATTTCTGCCAACCGCAGCACGACCAGAAACCCTAGCGTTGCCATAGACTCTTGCTTTATCACGTATTACTGCATTGCCACATATTGCAGCATTGTCCCATATTGCAGCATTGCCGCATACTGCTGCATTGTCACGTATTAATGCATTGTCCCATATTGCAGCATTGTCGCATACTTCTGAATTACCACATACTGCTGCATTGTCACGTATTGCAGCATTGTCCCATATTGCAGCATTGCCGCATACTGCAGCATTGCCGCATACTGCAGCATTGCCGCATACTGCTGCGTTACCACTAATTTTAGCTTTAGCATAAATTTTAGCTCTGCCATAAATCCGTGCATTGTCTTGCACTCTAGCGTCACCGCAAGCCAGTGCTTCATCAGCTACCCATGCATCGCCGCTATGTGACAGATTACTCTCTTTTTCAATCCATCCCCCAAGCTCACCAGCTCTAACGACACCAAAATCTCTTATTGCTTTGATTTTATGCAGTGTTACTTTGCCAGATATCCTTGTTGCTCCTGTAAACTCATACTTACGCATTTTATAATTCATCTCCTTTAATAACAGTTATAACTAGCTCTTACCCAAAAACTTATCAAGCTTATCTCTGTATATCACATAACTTTTTCTTGTACCTTGTGTGCATGGAAGCACATATCCTATGTCAATAACCTTACGTTTCATATGTTCACGCACTGCTTGATTAGACATACCTAGTTCCTTAGCAGCTTCGGGTAATGAAACTCTGTTGCATGAATACATATCTTGATTTTTTCCCATGTTTCTTTAACACCTCTATCCTTGTATATTTATAATCTCTGTTTTATAATCTATGTACAGGCTGTTTGGGGCAGCCGAGTACATAGAAAGGAAAAAAGGAATATGGAATTATCCAAAGAACACATATGTCCTAAATGTGGTACTATAATGAAACCATTACCACTAGATGGTTCTACAGAATTAAATGGTAATTTACAATTAGATGGATTTTATTGCCCTAATTGTCAAAACCCTGATACTGATGAAACATCTAAAGACAACAACAATTAGCTATGTAACATGCCAAGATGCTTTTTGAGGCTGCCACATATATCAATGGCAAGTTCGTACTGTCCTGAACCAGCAAGCGTACAAGCATCACGGTAAATAGTTACATAAAACAAATTTTCTGGCAGGAGTTGAACTTTACGCAGCTCCTGCTCTGTTTCTGCAATGATGTTTTTACAAAACTCTTCTTTACTCATTTCTAATCCTCTCTTTCTTTAACATTTTCTTTCTTAAAACTTGATTGACAATACGCAAGATATTATGTGTATAAGTAATATGACATCTGATTTAACTGCTTCAATAGCAGATATGGACAATTCGGTAACAAAAAAACTTGTTTCTAACATCTTGCGTATTGCCAAAGTAGTTTTATATTGTTGTCTGATATGTACACGGCAATGTTTTTTGTTACATTGCCAGTGTTATTCGTTCTCCCCATTTTCAAATCTCCACTATCTCGTACATTTTTTATAACTATAATAAAATATTATTATAGTTATAAAATTACGTAGTGCGTAAGTTAATAGCAAAAAAAATCATTCCAGCATCAGGTGCAGATATATCTAATGTTTCAACGAGTTTTAACATCACATCAGATGATGGTTGAATTTTTCCATCAAGCACTTTTCCTAGCGTTGTACGATTAATTCCAGCTTCTATTGCCAGACTACTAATAGTCTTAAAACCTTTTTCAATCATTATTTTTCTAATAGCAACAGTATCCGTAATTCTCTTTTTTGCTTCCATGTTATCACCCCCTTTTATATTACGTATTACGTAATTTACTATACCATATGGTTTTCTATTTTGTCAATACTTTTTACGTAATTTTTTATACTTTTTGCGTAATTTTTCTTGCATATTGTGAATAATAGTAGTATAATGCTTGAAAAGGAGGTTCTTATATGGCTTTAATAAATGATAGGATAAAAAAAATGAGAATAAAGAAAGGATTAACTTTAATAGAAGTTGCTGAATACATAGGTGTAAAAGATGCTACAATCCAAAGATATGAAAGTGGCAATATAAAAAATATAAAACACGAAACTATTTGCAAACTTGCTGAACTTTTTCAATGCGACCCCTGCTACCTTATGGGCTGGTCAGAAGATGCTAATATAGTAGATAATAGTAATTCAAACATCACAAATAGTGCTGTCGTACAGGGAAATAACGCAACTACTTTAATCGTAAAAAATGGAGATACTTATAAAAAAGAAATTTCCGAACAAGCTGTTGAATTATTAAGAATATTTGAGTCCTTAAATGTCAAAGAACAAACTGAGCTTCTATCATTTGCATTTGACCTAGAAGAAAAAAATAACAAAAAACAGAAAGAGGAGAACCCATGTCAGAATTTTTAATGAAGCCTCGTAACGATTATGCATTCAAGGAGCTTATGGCAAATGAAAATGTACGTATCGGCTTTCTTTCCGCTGTGCTTAACATTAAGCCAGAGGACATTAAAGAAACTGTAATTTTAAACACTTATCTTAGGAAGGAACATGAGGAAGATAAGCAAGGCATTTTAGATGTGCGTATTCTGATGAACAATGATACTGAAATTGACATCGAAATACAGCTTGCAGAATTAAGAGTATGGGCAGACCGTTCATTATTTTATCTTTCTAAGATGTATACAGAGCAAATACATACAGGAGAAAAGTATAATATCTTTAAGAAATGTGTCAGTATTAGCATTTTAGACTTTAAACTTTTTAAAGATACAGATGAATATTACTCTTGTTTTCACATTAGAGAAGATAAAAGAAATACTATTCTTACAGACAAGATGGAGTTTCATGTTCTAGAACTTCCAAAACTTCCACAGGAACTAGAAGAAAATAGTGACGACTTACTATTGTGGGGAAAGTTCATCAGCTCTGAACGAAAGGGGGAGTTTGAGATGCTGGCAACAAAAAATAAGTATATTGACAGTGCTTATAAACAGCTTCAAGTGATTAGCCAAGATAAGCAGAAGCGTTTGGAATATGAAGCAAGAGAAAAAGCCATTAGAGACCATAATCAGATGATGTATGAAGCAGAGGAACGTGGCACTGAAAAGGGTATTGAAATTGGCAGAAAAGAAGGTAGAGAAATTGGAGAAGCACGTATTAATACACTACATTCAATTTTGCTACAGAACAATCGTATTGACGATTTAAAGCGTGCTACAACTGATAAAGAATTTCAACAACAGTTAATGGCTGAATATGGTATATAATGTAATATACAGCCTTTGTGCCTATAGCATAAGGGCTGTATATCGTAGAGAGGATGACAACTATGGCATTAATAAAGTGTATTGAATGTAGCCATGTAGTATCAGATAAAGCAGTAGCTTGTCCTAATTGTGGATGTCCTGTCAGTTTTACCATGAATGCAGCAACGTCCGAAGCTGAAATTACAAAGCCACAGCCAAAGAAAAGAAAACCTAGAAAACGTAAAAAATATAAAAAACTGCCTAATGGTTTTGGATGCATTAGACAGCTTTCTGGTAATCGCTCTCGTCCATTTGCAGCATACCCACCTGTAAAAGCATTTAACCTTAACGGTTCGCCAGTATCGCAACCTGCCATTGGCTATTATGAAAGCTGGTATCAGGCATTTGATGCATTGCGTTCTTTTAATGCAAATCCATATGATATAGCACATGAGAACATGACTTTTGAAGAACTGTTTGAGTTGTATTTTAAAACTAAATATATAGACAATAAAAAAAGACAGTATTCAAAAGCTTCTATAAGGTCAACAAAAGCTGCATTTAAAAACTGCAAACCACTCCACCACAAAAAGTTTAAAGACATTCGTAAATATGACCTGCAAAATATAATAGATAACTGTACCTTAAAGCACGCAAGTCTTGAACTTATTGTCACGTTATTTAAACAAATGTATAAATTTGCAAGAGAGAACGACATAACTGATAAAGACTATTCCGAATTTGTAAAAATCAATATACCAGATGATGATGAAAGCGGTGAACCATTCACGCAAGAAGAACTTGATATCCTTTGGAAAAATAAGGATAATGAAATAGTACAGTTTATCCTTATAATGATTTACAGTGGATTCCGTATAAAAGCATTTGAAACAATTGAGATTAATCAGGAAGAAAAGTACTTTAAAGGTGGGGTTAAAACTAGGGCTGGTAAAAATAGGATTGTACCAATACATAATGCAATACTAAAATACGCCTTTAACTTTTATCCTGATATATTTAATGCTAATGTTTTCAGAGCAAAACAATTTTATCCTATACTACAAGAACTTGACATTGCAACAACGATATCTGGTAAGAAACATACACCACATGACTGCCGTCATACATTTTCTTGGCTATGCGACAAATATAAAGTAGATGAGCTATCCAAACATTTACTTATGGGGCATAGCCTTAGAGAAGATGTAGAAAAATCTGTTTATGGTCACAGAACCATTGACGAACTGCGGACAGAAATAAACAAAATAAAGGTATAAAATTTGTTACTAATTGTTACTAACCATATCTGTTTTCAACGATTTTCACTTGATTTTATCTAACTAAAAAATCTCCGTAAAGCCTTATAAAATAAGCGTTTAAGGCATAAATACGTGTTTTATCCCAAAAGCATAAAAATTAATTCTATGTTAATCTTTTGATGCAAAGTAAAAGCGGAATGCTTTGTAGCAACTATCATTTCCATAGATAAAATATCTGAATATTTGTATTGTGGAACAAAAAACATAGCAGTACGCATTGAAACAGCAAACAAGTATAATAAGTTACACAAAATATTCATGATGTAAACTACCACAAACTATAAGGGTCTGTGATTCCGATTAAAAATTCACCAGACTAAGTTAAATGCTCTAACAATTGACCATACCCTAATTGATAATTTGAGCATTTTTCATCACCCATACTTGACTAATTGCATAAAATATGTTATAAAATAAGTACTCTTTGCACTGCATTACATTCTTTTGGAATGCGAAATCACCAGTACAAACTGAGCAGGCTGTGAACGATACGTTTATGAAGCCGGGCTGCAAATTTGTAGCAACAGATTGAATTTATTCACATCTGTGGGACAGTTGTATGTTCTATAGATGTGTTTTTTTATACTTTTTTAGTAACATCTATGGTCATAAGGTCTAATGAAGTGCTTATAAGAGATACTCGTAAATTTCAAAATAAGGAGGATTCTTTTATGGCAGCAAAATCAAAAAAGGCATTAAATGAAAATGTCATCATTAAACAAATTTCTTTTGTAAGCGTTATTGGTAATATTGTACTCTGTGCATTTAAAATGTTTGCAGGAATCGTTGGACAATCGGGAGCGATGGTTTCCGATGCGGTTCATTCCCTGTCAGATGTGCTTACCACATTTATTGCTGTTTTAGGCGTCAGAATGTCCAAAAAAGGTGCAGACAAAGCACACCCATATGGACATGAGAGGCTTGAGTGTATTACATCATTAGTTTTAAGCCTTATACTTTTGGTGACAGGACTTGGAATTGGAAAAGTTGGTTTGCAGAATATTATATCAGGTAATTATCACCTGCTTGCAATTCCAGGCACAATAGCACTAGTTGCAGCATTTGTATCTATTGTAATAAAAGAAGCTATGTACTGGTATACAAGGTATTATGCGAAACTTATAAATTCAGCAGCATTTATGGCTGATGCATGGCATCACCGTTCAGATGCATTATCGTCCATTGGCTCTTTGTTTGGCATAGGTGGTGCAATGCTTGGATTCCCTGTATTAGATGCTGTTGCGAGTGTTATTATTTGTTTTTTTATTTTGAAAGTAGCATTTGACATTTTATTAGATGCTGTTAAGAAAATGCTAGACACTTCATGCGGCGAAGCATATGAAAAGAAATTAAATGATTATATTTTAAACCAAAACGGTATCAGTGGTATTGATGTACTTCGTACTAGAATGTTTGGAAATAAAGTGTATATTGACTTAGAAATCAGTGTAGATGCTAATAAAACATTTCGTGAAGCCCATGAAATTGCGGAAAATATACACAACAATGTTGAAAAAGATTTTCCAAATACAAAACACATTATGATTCATGTAAATCCGGCAGAGTAGCTATAATAATTAAGATTAGGAGATTTCCTAATGCAAAAATATTTTGGATTGACAAATGCGTTGAAATATATCTAAAATCACATACCAGAACACTGCACAAGCAGA
>CANOID010000025.1 GCA_947565985.1 uncultured Lachnoclostridium sp. | reverse complement strand
TGCATTAAACGTACCTGATGTTGATATGAATGGGCTTAGAAATCTTGGTGACCAGATGAAAGCTAAGATTGGAGAGGGTGTAGTAGTCCTTGCTTCACAGGCAGGAAATAAAGTATCACTTCTTGCAATGGCAACAGATGAAGCTATCAAAAAAGGTGTTCATGCAGGAAACCTTATAAAAGAAATTGCACCACTTGTCGGAGGTGGTGGTGGCGGTCGTCCGAATATGGCACAAGCTGGAGGAAAGAACCCGTCAGGAATACCTGATGCACTTACAAAGGCAGTTGAAACAGTACAAAATCAAACTAAGTAAACCAAATATAGTAGATAGTCAAAACAAACAACAAGTGTAACTGGTATAAAAAGTAAAAAAATAGTTGACTAAACCCAAAAATATGATATAATAGTTTTTGTGCGAGCAGGACGGGGTTTGTTTTATAAGCTGTTAAGTTCTGTGTAAAATATTACCCTGTACAGTTGTGTATTGAAGCATAATCTACAACTGGAGGGAGGTTAGGTGTGAGACTATGTCAAACGTAATCGTTAAAGAGAATGAGACATTGGATAACGCTTTGCGTCGTTTTAAAAGAAATTGTGCTAAAGCAGGTATCCAGCAGGAAATCCGTAAAAGAGAGCATTATGAGAAGCCAAGCGTTCGTCGTAAGAAGAAGTCTGAAGCAGCTCGTAAGCGCAAATATTAATCAAATAGCGTTTTCCCTAATATGGCCACTTCGCAGGAAGTGGTCTTTTAAAATCTTGCTTGCAAAATCTTATAAAAGAAAGTATACTCTAGTATATCAATTATACAAAAGTGAGGTAGTGTGTATATGTCTAATGTAAAAGAAGACAATGGACAAGAAATAGGTTTATTAAAGAGAGCATTTGGGAGATGGCTAGGGCTTTTCCTTGTTATTGCTGCTGCTCTTGTATTTTATTTAGTTATCAATAATTTAGACGCAATACTTGAAGGTGCATCTTATGTATCTGGAATTATTAAACCAGTTATATATGGATGTGTAATTGCATATATTCTTAACCCACTTATGAAGATGTATCATCGGTGGCTTACAACAGCATATATAAAAAGTGGTAAACAGATTCCCGAAAAGAAAAAAGGGCTTATTAACGGTATTACAATTGTTTTAGCACTTATTACAGGACTTCTTATAATTGTAGTGTTGTTTATTATGATTATACCACAGATTATATCAAGTATGCTTATACTTGTGGAAAATCTTCCTGAACAAGTTGATGCATATTATAATGATGTTGTAACAAAAATTGAAAATACACCTTTTCTTGCTGATACAATGCAGGAAGCTGTATTGCAGGTAACTAAATTTCTGGATGAAAAGATGACTTCAGAGCTTATACCATGGCTTAGAACAGAACTTCTTCCTAATTTAAATACATATGCTAAGCAATTTGCAAGTGGGGTTGCAGTATTTTTCAATGTGCTTTATAACCTTTTTATAGGGCTTATAGTTGCAATCTATTTGTTAAACAGTAAAAGGATATTTGCGGCACAGTCTAAGAAACTAGTTTATGGCATATTTAAAAAGCATACTGCGGACCTCATTATTTATTATGTAAGAATTTCAAATGATATGTTCAGTGGATTTATATCAGGAAAAATTGTTGATTCAGCTATAGTGGGAGTGATATGTTTTGTTGCGATGAGCATATTAAATCTTCCATATACAATGCTTATTAGTGTTATTGTTGGGGTTACAAATGTTATACCAGTGTTTGGACCATATATAGGCGCTATACCAAGTACGTTGTTTATATTGCTTGTAAGTCCAAAGCAGGCACTATATTTTTTGATTTTGATAATAGTATTGCAACAGCTTGATGGAAATGTTATTGGACCTGCTATCCTTGGCGAATCAACAGGGCTTTCTTCATTCTGGGTGCTTTTCTCTATACTGCTTTTTGGTGGATTCTGGGGAATAGCTGGTATGTTAGTTGGCTGTCCACTGTTTGCCGTTATTTACAGAATAATTAAAGACTATATATCCATGAGATTACGAAATAAAAATCTTTCAGATTCTACAGGGGAATATATGGACTTAAAATATATAGAAATTTCAGGGGATACTACTGAGTATATAAAGTATACTGATGAAGAATTAAATAGTAAAAAAGAAAAAAACGAAAAAAAATCTAAAAAGGATATTTTAATTTTAAAAAAATTTAAGAAAAAAGTCGATGAAGATATTGACAGTACAGATAAAAGTAACAATAATAAGGAAAGTTAGCCAGTATAAGCTGCTTGACTTATCATGGGCTTTACTTTATAATTAACCGGAGGTATTTTATGATTAGAAGCATGACGGGCTTTGGGCGTTTTGAAGCCATAAGCCGTGACTATAAGGTAAGTGTAGAGATAAAATCAGTAAATCACAGGTATTGTGATTTAAATATTAAACAGCCAAAGAAGTTTAGTGCTTTTGAAAATGATATAAGGAATATTGCTAAGCAGTATATAGCACGCGGCAAAATAGATATATATATCAATTTTGAAGATTACACTGCTAAGGCATCTTCGGTAAGATACAATTCATCTGTAGCCAAAGGGTATATGGATGCCATTACAAAGGCATCCAAAGAATTTGGAATAGAAGCATACATCACATCATCACTTCTTGTAAGGTTTCCTGACGTAATAATGCTTGAAGATGGTGAAAAAGATGCTGACAAGGAATTTATTATAGTAAAAGATGCTTTTCATAAGGCGTGCGTTCAATTTCAGACATCACGCGAAAGAGAAGGCGAACACTTATATAATGACATTAAATTAAAACTTAAGGATATTATGGAAATTGTAGGTAAAATAGAGAAACGTTCCCCACAGATAGTAACTGAGTATAGACAGAAGCTTAAAGATAAAGTAGCCGAGTTACTTGGAGGTACAAAGATTGATGAAGGCATACTTGCTACAGAGATTACAGTTTTTGCTGATAAAATATGTGTCGATGAAGAGACTGTACGTTTAAGAAGTCATATTGCCAATATGGAAAGCACACTGTCAAATGATGAATCTGTAGGTCGAAAACTTGACTTTATTGCACAGGAGATGAACAGAGAAGCCAACACAATTCTTTCTAAAGCAAATGATGTAGAACTGTCTGGAATGGCAATTGATTTAAAAACTGGGATTGAAAAAATACGTGAACAGATACAAAATATAGAATAAGAAAGAGACTTTTTATGTTTGTAAATATAGGATATGGCAATATTGTAAACATGGATAAAGTAGTGAGTATTATAAAAGCTGATGCAGCACCTATAAAACGTATGGTACAAGCAGCAAAAGATAATAATCTTGCTATTGATGCTACATGTGGGCGTAAAACTAAGTGTGTACTTGTTATGGACAGTGGACATATAGTGCTTTCTGCCCTGCTTTCAGAAACTATAGAAAACAGGGCAGAGGGGTTTTTGTCGCATGAAAGGAGCAATGAAGATGCCTAAGAAGGGAATAATCGCCATTATTTCAGGATTTTCTGGTGCAGGTAAAGGGACTGTGGTAAATGAACTTGTAAGAAGATATGGTTACAGTATCTCGATATCTGCGACTACAAGACCACCAAGAGATGGCGAAACGGACGGAAAAGAATATTTCTTTAAGACAAGAGAAGAATTTGAACAAATGATTAAAGAAGGGAAGCTTATAGAATATGCAAAGTATGTAGATAACTATTATGGTACACCAAAGGATTATGTTATCTCACAGATAAATAATGGCAAAGATGTACTATTAGAGATAGAAATGCAGGGCGCACTTCAAGTAAAAGAGAATTTTCCAGATGTTTCACTTGTATTTATTACACCTCCTAATGCTGCAGAATTAAAGAAACGTCTTATAAATCGTGGTACAGAGACAACAGACATTATAGATAAAAGGATTGCACGGGCTGTTGAAGAGTGTAGTTACATGGATAAATATGATTATATTATGGTAAATGATGACTTAGATAAATGTGTTGTCCAAATGCATGAACTTCTACAGTCAATACATTTTACAAAGAATAATCAAATACAGCTTATTGAATCGATAAGCAGTAATTTTAGGAATTTTATATAATATTATGATTTCAGGGTCAAAAGTAGATAGCAATGCATGTTTATATGCAAATTGCTATCTACTAGCTTGACCCGCCAAACACCGACAAGAAGCAGATTTGCTTGGCAAATATGCGGGATTGGAGGTGTTGGCAGGATTGCGGGAATTGCAGCGCAATGTAGCAATCCGTAGCATCAGTTGAGGGCAAAATATCTTTTGACCCCAACATCATATTATAGTTTTTATAAATAAAGAAGGAGATACTTATATGTTACATCCATCATATACAGATTTAATGAAATTAGTTAATAGTGAAGTTGAATCAGGAGAAGCTCCTGTAGTCAACAGCAGATATTCTATAGTTCTTGCCACTTCAAAAAGGGCTCGTCAAATAATAGATGGTGCACAAATGTATGTATCACCAAAGTGCCCAAAACCTCTTTCAATAGCTATAGATGAGCTTAACAACTCCAAAATACGCATTTTAAGTGAAGAAGAAGCTATGGAAATAGAAGCAAGAAAAGTAGCAGAAGCGTCAGAAAAAGAAGCTATGGAAGAACAGATGGTTTCATTTTCAGAAGAAGATTAGCAATAGTTAAGGTGGTATTTGTAAAATGCAAAATGATTTTGAAAGCACACAAAATACAGAAGAAGACAATACTAAAGATGGTGGGAAGGTTTCCCAGAACGATGCAGAAGAAGTATCTATTGGGAAAAAAATACGCAGTGGTATAATTGAGTTGTGTATTTATGTAGCAATTATCGTTATATGTGTAGCTTTTGTACCAAAGTATGTGCTTCAGAGAACTATAGTTGAGGGAAAGTCAATGATGGATACATTAAAAAATGGTGAAAATCTTTTAGTTGAAAAAGTTTCATACCATTTTACTGACCCAGATAGGTTTGATGTGATAGTATTTTATCCACATGGACGTGAAAGCAGCGATTACTATATTAAAAGAGTGATTGGGCTTCCCGGTGAAACTATACAGATAATAGGAGCAGATATATACATAAATGGAGAGAAGCTAGAAGAAGACTTTGGCAAAGACCCTATAATGGACGCTGGAATGGCAGATGAGCCTATAAAACTTGGTAGTGACGAATTTTTTGTACTTGGCGATAACCGCACTGTAAGTGAAGATAGCAGATATGAGGCGGTAGGTCCTGTCAAGCGTGAAAATATAGAGGGTAGGGCAGTATTAAGGATTTATCCATTGTCAGAGTTTGGCACATTTGAGTAACTTGCAAGTGTAAGGGAGGTTTTTAATGAAAGATTTAAAACGTGAAATTACAGTTATGGCAGGAATAGTTACTTTTGCATTAGTAATAGTAACTATATTAGGTGTTAATAAAGTAAACAATTTGAGATTCTCAAGTGCTGCAGAAACAAAAGAGCCTGTACAAGAAGAACAATTAGAATTTTCTTCAACAATATCTGAACTGACGGCTGGTGATAAATACAAGTTTGCAGTGACAGGTAATACAGAAGATATTGTTTGGTCTGTATCTGATAAAAAATGTGCAGTAGTTAATCAAAAAGGAGTACTTTCTGGCAAAAGGGCAGGCAGTGTTACAGTATTTGCCAAGGCAGCAGATAAAGTAATTTCATATGATGTAGATATTGAAGGCAAAAAGCAAATTGCAATAGATGCAGGGCATCAGTTACATGGCGACAGTTCTACAGAGCCTGTAGGACCGGGTTCATCTACAAAAAAAGCCAAAGTGGCAGGAGGAGCTTCAGGTGTTGCCACAGGTGTACCAGAGTATCAGCTTAATCTTGACGTTGCTAAAAAGTTGCGTAAAGAGCTTTTAAACAGGGGATATGGAGTATATATGATACGCTCTAAAAATGATGTAAATATTAGTAATAAAAAGAGAGCAATAAAGGCAAATAAAAGTGGTTCTGATATTTATATACGTATACATGCGGACAGTTCAGGTTCTTCATCTGTAACAGGAGCAAGTGCACTTTATCCATCTAAATCAAACCCATATGTTTCAAAGCTTAGCAAAAAATCATATAAACTTTCTAAGGCAATAATTGATAGCTATTGTGAAATAACAGGAATAAATAACAGGGGATGTATTGTAAGAGATGACCTTACTGGTACAAACTGGAGCAAAATACCAGTTACGCTTATAGAGATGGGATTTATGAGCAACAGTGCAGAAGATAGGAGGATGCAAAAAAAGTCATTCCAAAATAAGATGGCAAAAGGTATGGCAGATGGAATAGATGCTTATTTCGGATATTAATAATGATAATTTTATTTTGGGACATATGATTATGCGTTAGATAGGAGTGGAAGAAAAATGAAAGGTTTAACTAATATGATGGAGGAAACTGTCTTAGCAAAGATAGACCAACTTTGGTCATCAACAAACTATTGTAAATGTGATAAATGCAAAATAGATATTGCAGCATATTCACTTAACAGACTTCCTCCAAATTATGTAAATTCATTTGAAGGTCGACTTATACACAAGTTTGATACATCTACGACACAAATGGATGCAGAGATTACGGCATGTGTATACAATGCCATCGTCAAAATAGGAGAAGAACCAGAACATAATTTTAAAGTCAATAATAAAGTAATACAATAAAAGTTCAACTGTCAAGGAGAAACTTTATGGAAAAACTTTTGCTTGAGACATTTGATAACTTAAATTTGACGGATAGACAGAACAGACTTTTTAAAGATGTCATGGTTTCAAGAGTTGTAGTACAAAGAGAAACTAAAAAAATAGAAATATATATATCAAGCAGCCATATTATCGCATATCGAGAAATAGGGCTGCTTAAATATTCTTTAAGTCGCGTGTTTAAAAATACTGGATTTAAAGTTAAACTCTATGATAGTTTTAAACTGTCTGCACAGTACAGCCCAGTGGATTTTTGGAATAGCTATAAAGACAGTATTCTTATGATTTTGAAAGAAAAAAATATTTTGGAATTTAACATGATTTATAGCGGAACTGTAAATATAAGCTCAGATACTATAAATATATCATGTGAAGATGACTGTATCTATAGAGCAAGAGAAGAACAATTGTCATGCTGCCTTAAAGAGATATTTAAAAAAAAGGCAGGGTTTGAAATGTCAATTAATATAAATTATATTGAACCTACTATAATTAGTGAACTTTCAACTACTGGCACATTTAGTGTTATGCCTACTGTTACAACTCCACAAGCAAAACAGTCAACAGTAAATACTCTGCCAGAACAAAATATTAAAAAAACGTCCAACAAAGGCAGCCAGCAAAAGCAACCAAAACAGCAAAAGGGAAAGAATAGGGGACAAAATTTTGGCAGGGGGTCTGTGGATGCAGAATGTTTTTATGGAAAAAACTGCGAAGGCGAGATTATTAAAATTGCTGATATCCAAGACGGAGCTGGTGAAATTGTAATTGAAGGTAAAGTTGTATCTGTTGACGAACGTGAAACCAGAAATGAGAAGATTATTTATATATTTAATGTAACTGACTTTACAGATACTATTTCGGCAAAAATATTTATTGAAAAAGAAGAAGCAGATGGAATACGAGAGAATATTAAAGCAGGTAATTTCATTAAACTTAAAGGTGTGCCGCTTTACGATGTCTACAGCAGAGAAACTAGTATAACGTCTATCAGAGGTATTAAGGCAGGAACTGATAGACGTATTAAACGTATGGATAATTATAAAGGCTTAAAGCGTGTTGAACTTCATGCACACACACAGATGAGCGAGATGGATTCGGTAATGTCTGTCAGTGACTATGTAAATACTGCTAAAAGATGGGGACATAAGGCTATAGCCATAACAGACCACGGAGTTGTACAGTCATTCCCTGATGCTGCACATGAATTAAAACCAGACGATGACCTAAAAGTTATATATGGTGTTGAAGCCTATCTTGTAGATGACCTTATAGGTATAGTCCAGAATGAGAAAGGACAAGATTTTACAGGTGAATTTGTAGTATTTGACCTTGAGACTACAGGAATAGGTGCTACCAGTAATGAAATTATAGAGATAGGTGCAGTCAAAGTAGTGAATCAGGTAATTACAGAGAGATTCAGCACATTTGTCAACCCTGAAAGACCTATTCCTTATAATATACAACAACTGACGAATATTAACGATTCAATGGTTGCAGATGCACCAATTATAGATACTGCACTGTCTGATTTTCTTGCATTTTGTGACAGTGCTGTTTTAGTGGCACACAATGCTTCATTTGATACAGGATTTATCAGCCAGAAAGCAAAGGACAGAGGTATATATACAAACTTTACTGTAGTAGATACTGTTTCTATGGCAAGAGCATTGTTGCCAGAACTGAAAAAATATAAACTTGATACTGTTGCAAAAGCACTTAGTGTTTCTCTTGAAAATCATCATAGGGCTGTTGACGATGCAGAAGCTACGGCAGAAATTTTTATCAAACTTCTTAAAAGACTTGATAATCAAGGCATACACACACTGTCAAAGCTGAATGAATTTGGACAGCCAGACGAGGAAACGATAAGAAAGCTTCCATCATATCATGCAGTTATACTTGCTAAAAATGAAACGGGTCGTGTGAACCTATACCGCCTTGTTTCAGAGTCGCATTTAAAGTATTTTAATAGAAGACCAAAGCTTCCAAAAAGTCTTTTTATGCAATATAGAGAAGGCTTGCTTATTGGCTCTGCTTGTGAAGCAGGAGAACTTTACAGGGCATTGCTTGAGGAAAAACCGGAAGAAGAAATAGACAGACTTGTAAAGTTTTATGATTACCTTGAAATCCAGCCGCTTGGCAACAATGCATTTATGTTGCGCGACAATAATAAATTTCCACATATACAGGATAACAATGACCTTATAGAAATTAACCGCAAGATAGTTTCTCTTGGGGAAGAGTACCACAAACCTGTTGTAGCTACGTGTGATGTGCACTTTCTCAATGCAGAAGATGAGATTTACAGACGTATTATAATGTCGGGAAAGGGCTTTTCTGATGCCGATGAGCAAGCTCCGCTTTATTATAGAACTACACAGGAAATGCTTTCAGAATTTCAATATCTTGGTTCTAAGAAGGCAGAAGAGGTTGTTATTACAAATACAAACCTGATAGCAGACATGATTGAATATATAAATCCATGTAGCCCAAGGAAATGTCCGCCTGAAATTGAAAATTCAGATGATGATTTAAGAAAAATATGCTATAACAGGGCACATACAATATATGGGGACAATCTTCCGCCTATAGTTGTAGAAAGACTTGAAAGAGAACTCAATTCAATTATTAGCAATGGCTATGCAGTTATGTATATTATTGCACAAAAGCTTGTATGGAAATCAAATGAAGATGGTTATCTTGTGGGTTCTCGAGGCTCTGTTGGCTCATCATTTGTTGCGACTATGGCAGGTATTACAGAGGTTAATCCACTTTCAGCACATTATTACTGTCCAGAGTGTCACTACTATGATTTTGACTCAGAAGAAGTAAAAGCATATGCAGGAAGCTCTGCGTGTGATATGCCTGACAAAAAATGCCCTAAGTGTGGTCATATGCTTGAAAAGGACGGTCATGATATACCATTTGAAACATTTCTTGGATTTAAAGGTGATAAAGAGCCTGATATAGACCTTAATTTTTCCAGTGAATACCAGAGTAACGCACATGACTATACAGAAGTAATATTTGGTAAAGGACATACATTCAGAGCAGGTACAGTTGGTACACTGGCAGATAAAACAGCGTATGGATATGTAAAAAAATATTATGAAGAACACGAAGAGCCAAAACGCAGAGCAGAAATAGAGCGCATTGCTGTTGGATGTACAGGTGTACGCAGAAGCACAGGTCAGCATCCAGGCGGCATAGTTGTCCTTCCAATGGGAGAAGAGATTTATACATTTACACCAGTACAACATCCGGCAAATGATATGTCCACTAAAATAATAACAACACATTTTGATTACCATAAAATAGATGCTAACTTGCTTAAACTTGATATACTTGGACACCAAGACCCTACTATGATACGTATGCTTGAAGACCTTACAGGTGTTGATGCATCACAAATAAGGATGGACGACCAAAAGGTATTATCACTTTTTGAAAGTACAAAAGCTCTTGGAGTAGAACCAGAGGATATAGGTGGCTGTACGCTTGGCTGCCTTGGACTTCCAGAATTTGGTACACAGTTTGTACATGGTATGCTTATTGAGGCAAAGCCAAAAAATTTTTCTGACCTTGTACGTATATCTGGGCTTTCACATGGAACTAACGTATGGCTTGACAATGCACAGTATTTTATTGCAAATGGTGATTGCACGCTTTCAACAGCAATATGCACACGTGATGATATTATGACTTATCTTATACGTATGGGTGTAGAGAATGAGCGTTCATTTAAAATTATGGAGAGTGTGCGTAAAGGAAAGGGACTTACATCTGATATGGAAAAAGATATGAGAGCTTGTAATGTTCCAGAGTGGTATATTGAATCATGTAAACGTATTAAATATATGTTTCCTAAAGCTCACGCTGCCGCATATGTTATGATGGCAATGCGTGTTGCTTATTTTAAAGTGTATTATCCACTTGCATACTATGCTGCTTTTTTTAGTATCCGTGCCACCTCATTTAACTATGAATTAATGTGCTTTGGCAGTGAACGGCTTGAATATTTTATGTCTGACTATCGCAAACGTAAAAATGAGCTTTCGGATAAGGAAAAAGACACATACGAAGATATGCGTATCGTGCAGGAAATGTATGCAAGGGGATTTCAATTTATACAATTAGATATCTACAAGGCAAAAGCAAACAGGTTTCAAATAATTGATGGTAAATTGATGCCTTCATTTTCTACAATTGATGGTCTTGGTGATAAAGCCGCTGAGATGATAGAAGACGAGGCAAAAAAAGGAAAATTTTTATCACACGAAGATTTTAAAAACCGTTGCAAAGTCAGTGAAAAAGTTATTGAATCTATGGCAAATATGGGCATTATGGGTGATATGCCACATAGCAACCAGATGTCTTTAATGGATTTTATATTAATTTAAATGGACTGATTATGAAATAATAGCAGACAGCTTAAATTGAGCAGTCTGTTATTTTTTTGCAATTTACAAGATTTTTATAGGATATTTTCTATTCCTTAATCGTTTATAATATATAAATTGTAAATGGCAGATACCAAGTACAGAAAGGAAGGATTATGCAGGAAAAGGAAAAAGAAGATTTCAAACAGCTTTATTTACGTCAAGTAGATATGGTTTACCGCATATGTCTTTTATATTTAAAAAATAAATCAGATACCGAAGATGCAGTCCAAAATATTTTTCTTAAAACATGGGAAAAACAAATATCTTTTAAAGATGCAGTGCATGAAAAAGCGTGGTTTATCACAGTGGCAAGAAATTACTGTAAAGATGTACTTAAGTGCAGTTGGAGAAGAAAGCGAACAGACCTGTATGAAATAATTGAAGAAAGTACAGAAAATAGGTCAGAAAAAGATGATATAGTTTTAGAAGCTGTTATGAAATTAAACAGCAAATACAGAGAAGTTTTATATTTATACTATTTTGAAGACTATGCGGTTAAGGAAATATCAAAAATTTTAGACAGAAAAGAAAGCACTATACAGTCACAGCTTGCAGCCGCACGAAAAAAGCTTGAAAAAATTCTAGTAGCTAAAGGCTTGCGTTTATAAGAAATATGGAGGTTTTTATGAAAAATGATACATTTATTAAAGATGCATTTAATGGTTTAGAGCTTTCTCAAGAAAAAAAAGAAAGAATATGGGATGGCATAGAAACACAGATAAGTGCAGAAAGCAGAAATAAGAAAAAAACAGGTAAAACACTGGGAAGATTTGCAGGAACGGCAGCAGCAGTGTTTGCAGTATTTTTTATGTTAGGAGTTTGCTCCTATGCCGCCACAGGCGGAAAAATAGCAGATGTTTTTCTTAAACGTACAAGTAAGGAAGCCGAGGAAGACATTATCAAAAATACATTAAATATTTCACAGCGTATGGAGGTTTATGCACCAGAGTTATATGTGTGTAATGAAGATTATTTTGTATTTGCACATTTACGAGGAATGGTAATCTATGATAGAAAGAAAGACTGTGTGGCTTCTTTAGTGGATTTACAGGAAATTGACTGCAATAATTTTGATACTGAAAGCAGGTTTACTAGGATTGTAGAAGAAAAAGATAGAACACTTGTTATTTTTAATGAACAAAACGACAGGGTTGATAAAGTCTATTATAAATGTGATTTAACAGACCTAGAAAATCCACTACTTACACAAAGAAAAATAGGAGAAACACTAGAGGCACTAGATGCAAAAAAACTGCACAATAATTGGCAAAAATATAAAAAAGCACACTATACAGATACATTTAATTCTGTTCCACAATCTTTAACCAAATTTTTAAACAACAATATGTACAGTGAAAACAGTTTTATCTGGAAGGCAAAAGATGGCAGCCGTAAACAGAGTGCATTAATTGTAAGACATATAAAGGAAAATCCAGAAGATGTGTACTATTCACTGTTTACACTAGATAAAAATACTAAAAAACACACAATTGTAAAGCTAAATATAGAAGTTACTGTTGATAATACAGAAGGAATTATAAATAAAGATAAGCTTCCGAAGTTTGTATACACAGGAAATAATGCCAAAGTAGAAGCAATATGTAAGTATATGTGCAGTAATTTAAACTATGAACACGAGAGAACAAATACTGTATATATACCTATCCCTCTGATTTATAAAACTATAGAAAAGAAAAATAAACTGGTTATCTTAGTAAACCTATCTAGCACAGTTTTAACTAGGAATGGTAATGTGTTACAGGATATAGGCGGAGGTTTCAAAGAATCTAGGCTTTATCTTAAAAAGACAGATTCCGGATATCGTGTGGTTAAAGCAGAATTGGCAGGAGATGGTGCAAAGCTTATAAGAGATATTGAACGCTTTACTAAGGATTGTCCAGATGTTAAGAATAAATTTTTTAGTGATAAAAGATACTCTAAATATCGTACAATGTTTAAAAAAATGCTAAAGATGTATTTAAAAGAAAATAATCTTGGTATTGTCTATTATAAAGACTATGGCGGTGATAAAGAGAAAATTGCAAATTGGAAATAAACAGTATTACTATTTACATCTGTGCTGTGTTTGTGCTATTATATAGGACAGCCGGAAATAAATATAATGTGATAATTTAGGAGGGAAGTAATAATGTTTATAACAGATAGCGTTAAGTATATTGGAGTGGATGACAAAGACATTGATTTATTTGAAAGTCAATATGTTGTACCAGAGGGAGTTTCTTATAATTCTTATGTAATTATGGATGAAAAAATTACTGTAATGGACACTGTAGATGCTAGAGCAACAGATCAGTGGATTGAAAATCTTAAAGAGGTGCTTGGAGACAAATCACCTGATTACCTTGTAATTTCACACCTTGAGCCTGACCATGCTGCAAATATACAGACTATTGCAGAAATGTACCCTAATATGAAGCTTGTTAGCAATGCTAAAACTTTTCAGATGCTTCCACAGTTCTTTGATTTTGATTTTTCTGAAAGAATGGTTACTGTAAAAGAAGGCGAAGAACTTTCAATAGGGGTACATACACTCCAGTTCTTTATGGCACCTATGGTACACTGGCCAGAGGTTATGGTCACATATGAGCAAAGTGAGAAAATATTGTTTTCTGCCGACGGATTTGGTAAATTTGGTGCCCTTGATACTGATGATGATGACTGGGCATGTGAAGCAAGACGTTATTATTTTAATATTGTTGGGAAATATGGTGCACAGGTACAAGCACTTCTTAAAAAAGCATCAGGTCTTGACATTGCAGTAATTTGCCCACTTCATGGTCCTGTACTTAAAGAAAACCTTGGATATTATATTGGTAAATATGATGTGTGGAGTAGTTATCAACCAGAGGATAAAGGTATTCTTGTAGCTTATGCATCAATTCATGGCAATACAGCAAAAGCTGCCAAAGAATGTGCAGAAATGTTAAAAAACAAGGGAGTTGAAAAACTTGAAGTATTTGACCTTTCAAGAGATGATATGGCTGAAGCAATAGAAGCAGCATTTAGATATGACCGCATGGTGCTTGCATCGGCAACATATGATGGAGGACTTTTCCCTGTTATGGAAGATTTTCTTGCACATTTAAAGAGCAAAAACTTCCAGAAGCGCAAAGTTGCACTTATTGAAAATGGTTCATGGGCACCAATCGCTGCAAAGAAGATGGAAGAAGTACTTAGCAGTATGAAAAATATTGAAATCTGTGAAAAGAAAGTTAGCATAAAATCTGTTATGAAAGATGCTGATAAGGCTGCTATTGAAGAGCTTGCAGATGCAATGATGCAGTAAAACTATTGTATATAAGGCACATATTAAAGCACAGAGATTATTGCAGTTTTGATTTCTGTGCTTTCTTATTGAGCTGCCATAATCGGCATAAAGATTTTAATAGGAACTTTAAAGATATATGTCCATAATTTATAGTATTAAAAAATTAGACTTAAATGGAGACTTAAATGGCTGATTTAAAAAACAATTATCAAAGTACAATATATGCTTGTTTTATCGGATATATTGTGCAAGCAATTGTGAATAATTTTATTCCACTGTTGTTTATAACTTTTCAAACCGATTATAATATACCATTAAATAAGATTACGCTTCTTGTAACATTTAATTTTGGAATACAGCTTATTACTGATTTGCTTTCAGCTGGGTTTGTTGATAAAATAGGATACAGAGTATCTTTAATACTTGCACATATAATGGCTATTTTAGGTTTATTTTTGCTTACAGTACTTCCGGAAATACTTCCAAGTGCATTTTTGGGAATAGTAATATCTGTAGCATTTTATGCAGTTGGAGGTGGATTGTTAGAAGTACTTATAAGTCCAGTTCTTGAAAGCTGTCCAACAGATAATAAAGAAAAGGCAATGAGTCTTTTACATTCATTTTATTGTTGGGGTCATGCAGGCGTTGTACTGATTTCAACTATTTTCTTTAAAATTTTTGGAATAGAAAACTGGAAGATTCTTATGTACATATGGATAATTGTTCCAGTTATTAATTGCATAATATTTTCAAAAGTGCCAATAACTTCTCTTATTGAAGATGATGTTGAAGGCATGAGCATATCTGAATTGTTTAAAGAAAAGATATTCTGGATTCTTATGGTAATGATGGTGTGTTCAGGAGCAAGTGAACAAGCAGTAAGTCAGTGGGCATCATTTTTTGCAGAGAGAGGACTTGGTGTTAGCAAGGCTATAGGTGACCTTGCAGGTCCTATGGCATTTGCTTTGCTTATGGGAAGTTCAAGAGCATTTTATGGAAAATATGGTGATAAAATTAATCTTGATAAGTTTATGGCAGGAAGCGGTATCTTATGTATTGCTTCATATCTTATTATTGCACTGATACCATCGCCAGTTATAAGTCTTATAGGATGTGCAGTATGCGGTTTATCTGTTGGCATTATGTGGCCGGGAAGCTTTAGTAAAGCTTCGGCTGCCTTGCGTCGTGGAGGTACAGCAATGTTTGCCCTGCTTGCACTTGGAGGAGATATAGGCTGTTCAGGCGGACCTTCACTAGCCGGAATGATTTCAAGTTTATACGATGGCAATTTTAAAATAGGGATTTTAGCGGCAGTAATATTTCCAGTTTTATTGCTTGTAAGCTTATGGATTTGCTGCCAGCAGCAGAAAGAGTGTAGTTAAATGGATTTTATGTATACAGAAACAGACAATCTTGCATTTATATGGCATATGGATGACCAAGGTGCAGAAGTTATGCGTGTATATGCAGATATACCACAGGTGTGTATACCAGAAAAAATTGCAGGACATAAAGTTATATCAATTGGTGCATACTGTTTTTCAGATGTAAATAGAGTAGATATGGCTTTAAATAATAATACAATTTTAAATGCCATACAGTCTAAAAAAATTCGTGAATTTTGTGGCAGTTATGTGGAGAGCATTATATTGCCAGACAGTGTAGAAAAAATTAGAAACAATGCATTTTATAACTGTCGCAAGTTGGAGGTTATCGAGACTGGTACTCAATTAAGAGAAATTGGCAGTGATATTTTTATGAACTGTTCTAATTTTTCAAGACTTAATATTAGAGGAAGGGCAGATATGCCAAGTGGAGCAAAGCAGCTTATAAACCGTATAAATAGTAACCTTGAGGTGTATTTTTATGACAGCGGCAGCATAAATGCATTGCTTATATATCCTGAATATATAGATTCGTATGATGAAATTGCACCAGCACATATATTTGGAAGAAATATTACAGGTGAAGGTTTTAGAGCAAGGCAGTGTTTTACAGGCGATATACCAGATTTTAAACAGTATGATGCAATATTTGATAAAGCGTCTGCAGAGGAAAGTGTAAATACTGCTTATAAAATGGCACTGGGGAGGCTTATGTACCCTTTTATGCTTGATAGTGCGTCTAAAGATAAATATGGCAAATATCTTAAAAAGTACCAAAAAGAAATAATGGAAATACTTACGTCTGCAAGAAAACTTGAAGCTTTACATTTTATGTGCATAAATAGATATGCAGAAGCATCTGGTATCGACAGTGCAGCAATAAAGGCTTCTTGCTTAGGGTGGAGTGAGGGTGCTGCGAGTCTGTTAAAATGGAAACATGAGTTTATAGCTGACATAAAAAAAAGCAGATATGATTTTGGATAATAACTGATAATAAGAAAGGCATGGTAGATATGGCACATAATATTACACAGTCTGAATGGGAAGACGAGATGTCTATTAAGATACTTGGATTTGTCAGAAATGAACTTTACCTTGAACTTAGGTTTATGGATATGGCATTATCGGGACTTTTATGGAAAAGTGATAATACAATAGACACTATGGCTGTAGATGGAGAATTTTTGTATTATTCTACAACACAGCTTTTCCGTGTTTTTAAAACAAACTCTCGCTTTTTAAACAGACTGTATTTGCATGGTATACTTCATTGCATTTATGGGCATCTGTGGTTATGTGGCAATCGCAGCAGACTTTTGTGGGATGTGGCATGTGATATTATTGTGGAGTATACAATTGATGAAATGGGAAAGTCGGGGTTTAAAAGACCACTTACGTATATAAGACAGCAAATTTATGATAAAATAAAAGCATCAAAAAAAACTATATCAGCACCTATTATTTATAATGAGCTTTTAAATATAGATACCAGTGATATAGAAAAACTACAAAAAGAATTTTACACCGACAGTCATAAATACTGGCCGCTTGAAGAAGAAATGTCCGCCGCTGCTCAAAGTTCACAGAGCAAGTGGGACAAGATTTCACGGCAATCACAAATGGAGCTAGAAAGTCATGGTGACGAAAGTAAAGAAGGAACACAAATTTTTAATGAACAAGCAAAATTTTTAAAAGGCAGGCACAATTACAGTAAGTTTCTTAGAAAATTTGCAGTACTAAATGAAGAATTAAAATGTGACCCAGATGAATTTGACTTGAATTTTTATACTTATGGTTTAAAACTTTATGGCAACTTGCCTCTTATTGAGCCTTTGGAAACACGTGAGACAGTTAAGGTACAAGAATTTGTTGTAGCTATTGATACCAGTTATTCGACCAATGGAGAGATGGTCAAAAATTTTCTTAGAGAAACATACAGTATACTTTCCGAAAAAAACAGTTTTTTTAACAACTGCCATATGAGATTAATCCAATGCGACGATGATATCCGCATGGATTTGGAGATAAAGAAAAAAGAAGAACTGGAACATATACTTAACAATTTTCATATAATTGGCGGAGGAGGCACTGACTTTCGACCGGTCTTTAGATATGTAAACAGTCTTTTAGAAAATAAGGTTTTAAAAAACCTTTGCGGATTAGTGTATTTTACAGATGGAAAGGGGATATATCCCAAAATAAGACCTGTATATAAGACAGCATTTATATTTATTGGCGATTTTGATGAGGCGGCAGTCCCGCCATGGGCGATGAGGATGAGAATATGGATATAAAAAAGGCTAAGGAAGAGATAAAAAACACTGTTAGGGCTTATCTTATGAAAGATAAAACCGGATGGTATACAATGCCTGTAAATAGGCAGCGTCCTGTACTTCTTATTGGAGCACCAGGGATAGGCAAAACCCAGATAATGGAGCAGATTGCAAGAGAACTTAAAATAGGGCTTGTTGCTTATACAATTACACATCACACAAGGCAGAGTGCAATTGGTTTGCCATTTATCAAAGAAGAAGAATTTAACGGAAAAAAGTATTCTGTTACAGAGTATACAATGAGTGAAATTATTGCAAGTGTGTACAGCAAAATTAGAGACAGTGGATTAAAAGAGGGGATTTTATTTATTGATGAGATTAACTGTGTGTCTGAAACACTTGCTCCTACAATGTTACAATTTTTACAATGTAAAACTTTTGGCAGTAGGAAAGTACCAGAAGGCTGGATTATCGTTGCTGCTGGCAATCCACCTGAATATAACAAATCTGTGCGTGAATTTGATATGGTAACACTTGACCGTGTAAGAAAAATTGAAGTTGATGCTAGGTATGATGTGTGGCGTGAATATGCACGTGAAAATCGCATAGATGCAGCAATTTTAAGTTATCTGGAACTGCGTCCACAAAACTTTTATAAAGCTGAAGCTGATGTAGATGGCATACAGTTTGTCACTGCAAGGGGATGGGAAGATTTAAGTTGTTTACTTAAAGTATATAAAGAGCTTTCCATTGATGTAAATGAAGAAATAATCTATGAGTTTTTACAGCACAGGGAAGTTGCCAAAGATGTGGCAGCGTATCTTGATTTATATAAAAAATATCAGGACGATTATGGTATTAGTGATATCCTCGCAGGCAACACAAGCCCTGCACTATATGAACGCATATACAAGGCTTCTTTTGATGAAAGATTGAGCGTTGTTAACCTTTTAATTAGCGGTTTATCTGTATTTTTTGATAAAACATTTGCACATCACTTTATAGCTGATGAATGGTTTACATTTTTAAAAGTATTTAAAGATGAACTGGAAAAGGAAAAAAAT
The DNA here is from genome assembly GCA_947565985.1 of uncultured Lachnoclostridium sp. Taxonomy (GTDB): domain Bacteria; phylum Bacillota; class Clostridia; order Lachnospirales; family Lachnospiraceae; genus Butyribacter. Next base: position 11,435 of record CANOID010000025.1, on the reverse strand, counting down.
GTTAAGAGCACAGACTTATATGAAAGAATGTGCCAAAGCTTTGAAAAAAGTGTAGAAGCAGGCAAAAAAGCTGGTTTTTATACTAAAAATCAGGAAGAACAATATGCTATTATTTTAAGAATGCTAAAGAAAAACAAGCCAGTTTCATCTGATGTTAAAGAGACATTTGAACAAGCAAGGGCTGGATTTGATACTTGGCGTATTGAACTTGAAAAACTTGAAGAACAGACAGGACAGGCACTTGAAAATGCATTTGACTTTATGGAAGGTGCGTTTAAAAATGGACAAGAAATGGTGGTGTTTGTCACAGAACTTACAATGGACAGTAAAGCCGCAAAGTACCTTTCTGAAAATAAATGTGAGCGATATCTAAAATACAATGAGGAACTTATGGTTGGCACAAAAAAAGCACAGCTTCTTTCAATGCTTGAAAAAGATGAAGTGTATGGAAAAGAGCATATGCGTGATTTTTAACCAGTAAAATTTTAGACCACCAGAAAACGTATAATTTTACTATTATAAGAGATATTATTAGTAAAATGAATATTTTGGAGGCTACTATGGAAGACGATATAAAAGAGTTTGGATGCAGAAGGCTAGAAAATAAAGAAACTGGAAAGGTTATACAGCTTATTTCAATTATAGGTGAAATAGAGGGACATGAGTGTGCAGGAAATAATACAAAAACCACAAAATATGAACATATGATTCCTATACTTGCTTCTCTTGAACATGATACTTCTGTCAATGGCATTCTTTTTATGATTAATACAATAGGTGGAGATGTGTCATGTGGTCTTGCTCTTGCTGAGCTTATAGCATCAATGTCCAAACCTACTGTAGCACTTGTAATGGGAGATAGTCATTCTATTGGAGTGCCGCTCTCGGTCGCTGCTGACTATACTTTTATTGCACCATCAGCAACCGTTATAATCCATCCAGTACGGCTTAATGGAATGGTGTTAGGTGCACCGCAGACATATGAATATTTTAAGCTTATACAGGAAAGAATTACTACGTTTATCGCTAAGCACTCTGATGCAGCTAAAGAAGATATTGACAAGTGGATGGTAGAGCCAGGCATACTTACACGTGACTTAGGCACCATCTTAGTAGGACAGGAAGCAGTTGACAGGGGACTGTTCCAAAGTACAGGTGGAATACCAGATGCTATTGCAAAGCTTGATGAAATGATTGCCCGAAGGTGTCAGTGACACCTCAACGGCTTAAATAAAGCATATGGCTTTAATGACACAAGCTTGCTGTATTTATAGAATGCGGTTTTGGAGAGTAAAAGCAGTTTTCCTTGACAAAGAGAACGTAATTAGTTATTCTATTCTTAGATTTTAATTAAAGCGTAATTAATGACGGGAAAGGACTTGATACTAATGATTAAAGTCGCAATATGTGAAGACAGTGAGCTTGATAGGGACATACTTAAAAAAATTATAGGTTTTCTTCTAACAGACAGAGGATTGGAATATGAAATCGTTTCATATGATAATGGCAGGGAATTTGTTTTAGACTATAAAAATCATCCAATGGATATTATTTTTCTTGATATTTTAATGGATGATATAGATGGGATTGAAACAGGGAAGCTTATTAGGAAAATGGATGACAATGTAGAAATAGTATATTGTACATCAAGTAAAGATTTCGCTATTGCTGCATACGATGTACATGCAATGGCTTATCTGCTCAAGCCATATGAAACATCACGTATACAGACTGTAGTTGATTATTATCTACATAAACATCCACAGAACAACCGCAATTTCATTGAAGTAAAGTCCAAACGTAGACCGATTATTATTCCTTATAAAGATATTATACATATGGAGTCTGATAATAAGGTTGTTTACATATATACCATAACACGAGGAAGTGTTAAGGTGTACAATAAGCTTGATGCATTTGAAAATGAACTTTCTGACAGCAGATTTTTAAGATGTCATCAGAGCTATCTTGTAAATATGCAATATATTATTAGAATTGAAGATTCAGATTTTATTATGTCAGATGACCATATGATACCTATACGGAAAAGCGGCAGAAAGCTCATTGTTAAGAAGTATGAGGATTATTTAAAGAAATCCTTCATAAAAAGTTAAGATAATAAGATTTTTCGTCTGATATTGTCATTCTCATGGCAATATCTTTTCTTTTTTATTTAATTTATTAATTTATTATTAATATTATTGCAAAGTTAAAACACATTTGTTATCATGTTTATAGAAAAATAGTATTTAAAAAATGTTTTGTATATATTGTGCCATAATGTGCTGAATATAGAAAAACATAATCAAAAAAGGAGGATGTAGGAAATTTCCTTGTTGATTTATTATGAAAGTGAATGGACTTACAGAGAGTGAAAAGGTTACTATGAAATGTGTATGGGACTTGGGGGATGGTGCAAGGCTTGCATATATTATGAAAGTTGCAAATGACAGATACAAGAAAAACTGGAAACCGCAGACAGTCTCTACATTTTTAAGGAAACTTGTAGAAAAAGGATTCCTAAAACAATACAGAAATGGCAGATATTTCTGTTATCGAATATTAATTTCAAAACATGATTACAGATGTCGTATATTGCGTGAAGATTTAGAATTTTGGAATGATGGCATAGTGGATGAGTTCTTAGCCGAGCTTATGGATGAAAATACTTTTTCTGATGAGCAAAGAACCAAGATAATAGAGAGAATTAAAGATATATGACAAACACAGGAGGAAGCCGAAAAGCTATGAATTTGTATTATAGAAAAGTTTTGGCTATGATAACAGCAATAGGCTGTAGTGCCGTTTTGTTTACTGGTTGTGGACAGGCGGGCAAAGAGTATAGTGAAGCAGTGAAACTTATAGAGAGTGGAAAATGCAAAGAAGCTATTTCACATCTTGAAACAGCTATTAAGGAAAATAATGAAAAAGCTGAATATTATATAGCATATGGCATGGCTCTTAATGGTATTGGTCATTATAAGGATGCCGTGAATGAATTTCAAAAAGCTTACCAAGATACAGATAATAAAATATCTAAGCAAAATAATAAAAAGCTTTATTTTGGGCAGGCTGTTTCATATTATGGAATGAATGACTACAGTAAAGTTATTGAAAACTGTGATAAGGCACTTGAAATAGACCAATATGAAGAAATGAATGAAAAACTTGGCAGTATGAAAGCATCGGCATATGAGTTTATCGGAGATAACGAACAAGCTTTAACAACATATGATAAAATATTAAAGGATAACGAACAAGCAGACATATATCTTGCAAGAGCAGAACTGTATGAAAAACTTGGAGATATGAAAAAAGCAACAACGGATTATAATAGTGCAATAAAAGCTGATAAAAAGTGCTATGATGCGTATTTTGCTTTATATAATCTCTATAAAAATGATACAGATAACAGTAAACTTGCGGATTCTATTATTTCACAGGTGACTGATGCTAAAATGGAAAGTGCTGAGGAAATTATGCAGCTTGGAAGAGCATATTATTATATGGGAAATTACTCTTTAGCTACATCAAATCTTGAGACATCTATAAAAGATGGATGTAATGAAGCCATATATTATATTGGCATAGTCAAGATGGCAGAGAAAGATTATAAAATAGCTGTCAGCAAATTTGATGAGTACATCAATAAAGTTGGAGATAATAATACTAAAGAGACTAATTTAGCACAGGCATATAATCAGATTGCAGGATGTTATATTATGCTTGGGAATTATGAGAATGCCCAAAATTATATAGATAAAGGTATTAAATTAGGTAATACCTCTGGAATCCGTATGCTTAGCAGAAACAGTGTAATACTCTATGAAAAAATGGGGCAATATAAGAAAGCGAAAAGAGCCGCAAAACAGTATCTAAAGAAATTTCCAAGTGACAAAGATATGGAAAAAGAACTTGCATTTATTAATACACGTATTCAAACAGTATCACTTGGCAGCGATACTGTTGGTACACTAGAATAGCAATAGTAAAAAGGTGGTAGTTATTTTGGAAACAAAAACATTTGATACAACGGAGAAAAAAGAAAAAATTATACTTATAGCAGTCTCAACATCGGATGGGGATGACACTGTTCAATCTCTTGATGAATTAGAGGAATTAGGACAGACGGCTGGTGCAGAAACTGTAGCAAAGATTATTCAAAATAGAGAAAAAGCACATCCGGGCACATATATTGGAAAGGGAAAGATTGAAGAAGCAAAAAGGCTTATACAAAACACTAAAGCAGATACAGTTGTATGTGATGATGAACTGTCACCAGCACAGTACCACAATTTAGAAGAAGCACTTGAGGTAAAGGTAATTGATAGAACTGTAATGATTCTTGATATATTTGCAAAGAGGGCATCTACAAGCGAAGGAAAACTTCAAGTAGAACTTGCACAGTTAAGATATAGGGCTTCACATCTTATAGGAGGCAGAAGTGAATTGTCACGCCTTGGTGGTGGAATTGGCACAAGAGGACCGGGTGAACAGAAACTTGAAATAGACAGACGACTTATAAAGGAGAGAATTACTCAAGTACGTAAAGAACTTGAACATGTAAAACATGTAAGGGAACTGACACGTAAAAAAAGACAAGAGAATCCTGTGCCTGTAATTGCTATAGTAGGTTATACTAATGCTGGTAAATCGACGCTTTTAAATAAGCTTACTGGGGCAGATGTATTATCAGAAGACAAACTTTTTGCGACACTTGACCCAGTGACAAGAAAGTTAGAATTTGAGACAGGGGGCAAGATGCTCTTTACTGATACTGTCGGGTTTATAAGAAAACTGCCGCATCATCTTATACAGGCATTTAGAGGAACACTTGAAGAAGCAAAGTATGCTGATGTAATCCTTCATGTTGCAGACTGTTCCAATCCTGATATGGATGCACAGATGTATACTGTGTACGATACACTGGAAAAACTTGGAATTAATAATAAAAAAATTGTTACTGCATTTAATAAAACAGATGTAGCAGATGATGATGTGCAGCTTAAAGATTTAAAGGCAGATAAAACTGTAAAAATCTCTGCTAAATATGGTATAGGGCTTGATACTTTGGTCAATGCACTAGACGAAACCTTAAAAGAGGGAAAAAAGATGCTTGAAAAGGTTTTTTCTTACAGTGAAGCATTTAAAATAAATGAGTTATACAAAGTAGGACAGATAATAGAAGAGAATTACCGCGGTGATGGTATATATATAAAAGCGGAAATTCCATCTGAATATATGTATATGTTTGAATAGCTAAACACTTATTAAGGTTATATAATAATTAACACTAACCCTTGTTGCCTGTTCTATGGCATTATTCATCAGTGAACTACCCATTATCTAAAGCTAATGGGATTGTGACTACATTATTTCAAATAATATCTATAGTTTTATTCCGACAATATTGTCAAAAAGTTTCTCTTTTATATATGTATGTGGAGTAGCTGTGAATAGCAACATTTACACAGTTTATTCTGCATACTGTTAGATATGTATACTTGATAAAGCTATTACAGTATGCTAATATGTGAACATAGCATCTGTAATATTTTGGTTTATAAATACTAGAAAGGAATATACTACTGATAGAATAATAAATTATAGGAGTAGTTGGTAATATTTATGAAAAAAAAGAGAAGTATTAAACAGATTATTGTATTTTATGTAACATCTATATCCGTCGTTTTAGGGGTTGTACTTACGTTACTTATGATAATAACTGGTTTGTTCTCAACTGTGTCAGTACTTCGTGACAGTCTTCAGGTTATAGCAAGGACAGCAGCACAAAATTTTAGTTCTAATCTTCATATGCTTGCTGACAGAATGGACAGTATTGCACAGGAGGATATAATTGCAGACCAGATAGTTTCTGATAATGAAAAGCAACAACATCTGGATAATAAGAAGTCAAGGATTGAATTTGTATGGATTGCTGTTTATGATATGTCAGGATTGAAAATGTATGGTGATGATACAGCACCAACCTCTATTGACAATACAGAGTATTTTCAGTATTTGGTTAGCACGGATAATATTACTATTGGAAAACCAAATTATAATAACGATATCTGGCAAATTTCAGTAAGTATTCCTATCAAAAACACAGAAGGAAATACTTGTGCATATCTTGTAGGAAGCTATAAATATGATTTACTAAATGATGTACTGTCGAATATTAATATAGGTGTTAGTGGACTTGTTTATATTGTGGATAGTGATGGAAATATTATTGCTAATAAAAATACCAGCAATATGGGAAATAACGAGAATATCTATGATTTATATGGTTCACGGAAAAATAACAGTATTTTTGATTCTATGCTGGATTTTCAGACGGGTGCGAAGTCAGTATACTTTGGTTTAAACCAGCATTACTTAGCTTATGCTCCTATTGCGGGAACTAACTGGACATTGATGATTGCAGCACCAGGTATGGATTTTATGACAATCCTTATGTGGTCAGTTTTAATTAGCATTTTTGTGATTTTTATTTTACAGATTATTACACGAAAGTTTGTTGTGAATATAGCAGATAAAATTTCAGATTCACTTTCACTGTCAACGGATAGGTTAGTTTTACTATCAACAGGTAATTTAAAAGATAAAGTGACACTTGCGGATAACAATATAGAAGCTGAAGTGCTTACTACGGCTCTTTCAAAAACTGTAACATCTCTTGCAGGATATATTGATGATATTACACAGTATTTGGGACAACTTTCAGCAGGGGACTACTCAGGCGAAGTAAAAGATACTTTTGATGGTGATTTTATTGCAATTAAAGATGCACTATCTTCTATAACAGTATCGCTTAATGAAACTATGCTTCGTATAAACCATGCTTCTCTTGCAGTAAGTGGCAATTCATCAGAAACTTCTGATTATGCAAAGCGTTTATATGATGGGTCAATAGAACAAACTAAAGCATTAGAACGCTTAGATGAAAAGATTACTGTTATTACGCAAAAAATAGACGAGATTGACAATAATGCCAAATATGTTAAACAGAGTGCGGATGTTGCAGGACAACGTGTGGAAGACGGAAAAAGGCAGATGGATGATATGCTTTCTACAATGGACAGTATACATAATGATATGCAAGAAATTATAACTATAAGCCATCTTATAGAAGAAATATCATCGCAAACAAGTCTTCTTTCACTAAATGCATCAATAGAAGCTGCTAGAGCTGGTGAAGCAGGAAAAGGGTTTGCAGTAGTTGCACAGCAGATTGGTGTGCTGGCAGAACAAACAGCAGATGCATTGCAACAAACTGGAAAGATAATAGAAAAGGCTAGTTTGTCTATCGGGCAGGGAATGGTTAATGCAAAGAATACAGCAGAATCATTCCAGAATATAAAGGATGCAACAGCAGACTTTTCTAATATTTCTGATAGTATGATAAACATTACAGTGGAACAAAAGGAAGCCATTACAATTGTATCAGATGAAGTTGAAACTGTTCTTGCCATTGCAGATACAAATCAAGGGCTTGCAAAAGAAACGGATGAAACTGCATCATTGTCATTAAAACAAGCTGAAGAGCTGAAGCGGATTGTATCAGCAGTAAAATTAAAGGAATAAGGAGTCAAAAAGTATTATGAAGAGAAAAGCAGCTATTATTGCACTGACTGTATTGGTATTGATACTGGCTGTAGCAGCACTAATACTTTATAAAAATTCCAGTACCATGAAGGATGGTTATTATACAGCTGAGATGGGTAGTCCTTCATATGGTTGGAAAGAATATCTGTGTATACAGGTTAAACAAGGAATTATAGTATCAGCTGAATTTAATGCAAAAAATGATAGTGGTTTTATTAAATCATGGGACAATACATATATGGAAAACATGAATCCAATCAGTGGAACTTATCCTAATAAATATACAAGGGAGTATGTACAGCAACTAATAGATGAACAAAAAGATATTAAAGTGGACTCAATTACAGGAGCGACTGGATCAGGAGACAATTTTAAGAAACTGGTGGCAGCAGTTTTAGAACAGGCTAAAAATGGTGATTCTAAAATAAAGATTGTTGATTCTGAATAAATTTAAAAAAGAATCGAAAAGAAACTTTTATTTTTCTACTATCGTATAATATGCACCAATGTCATAAAAAATGGACTGTATATAAAGATTGCATTGTTTTTTGTTTGTGGAAAGTGGTATATTGACTATGTATGGTATCAGAGCCAGAAAATAAAAAGTATTGTACTTTAATGCTGTTTTTGTGTATAATATTTTTTGTATGAAATAATTGGAAAGTTGGAAGCGAGGGAATATAATGACAAGTAAAGAACGAGCAAATCTAAAAGGACAGGCTATGAAGCTTGAAAGCATTTTTCAGATTGGCAAGACAGGAGTTACACCACAGATGGTTGATGCTTTACGTGATGCACTCAAAGCAAGGGAGCTTATTAAAATAAATGTTCTTAAAAGCTGTGATGATGGAATACCAGAGCTTGCAAGAATATTATCAGACAGAACTGGTGCAGAGATTGTACAAACAATTGGCAGAAAAATTATTTTATATAAGAAAAACCAACAGAAAGAGGAAAAGAAAAAAGCTGCAATAAAGCGTGAACTTATAAAAAAGACACAAAAAAAAGTGATGTACAAAGAAAATAAGAATAGAAGAGATAAAAAAACAGACAGAAGAAAAATTAGCCACTAGGAGTGTTGGGAGGATTTTATGAATAGTTTTCCAAGCAGAATAGGTATAATGGGAGGGACGTTTAATCCAGTTCACATTGCACATATAAGTATGGCAGAGGCAGCATACAGACAGGCTGGACTTGACAAGGTGCTTTTTATGCCTTCTAAAAATCCACCTCATAAGCAAGACATAAGCATTATTCCAGAAAAACATCGCAAAGCTATGATTAAGCTGGCAATTAGGGGAATACCATATTTTGAATATTCAGATTTTGAGTTTCAAAGGGAAGGTACTACTTATTCAGCAAAGACTTTAGAACTTCTATATCATCTACATCCTGAAAACAGATATTATTTTATAATGGGAGGGGATTCCTTTTTCCAAATTGAAAACTGGTACAAACCTGAAAAAATTATGGAATTTGCTACTTTGCTTGCGATAAGCCGTAATGGTAGCGATAAAGAACAGATGTTAGCATATTCTAAAATATTAAAAGAAAAATACAATGCTAAGGTCATACTTGTGGATATGCCTCGTATGGACATTAGTTCAAGTAGTATAAGAAAACTTATTTCATCAGGAGAAAATGCTGCAAAATATTTGCCGCACAAAGTATGGGAATATATTAAAGACAACAGATGTTATATGTAAGGAGGTTTTTATGCTGGAAAGTGTTGAAAAAGTTCAGCAAAGACTTGAATCTAAACTTACACCTAAAAGGTTTGTTCATACAATAGGTGTACGTTACACTGCAGCTGCATTGGCAATGAGATATGGTCTGTCTATTGAAGATGCATCAATGGCTGGTGTACTCCATGACTGTGCAAAGTGTTTTACTGACGATGAACTTATAAAAAAGTGTATTAAGAATGGTATTGAGTGTACAGATGTGGAACTTAGAAATGGATTTTTACTACATGCTAAACTTGGTGCATTTTATGCAAAAAAGAAATATGGTGTTGAAAATGAAGATATAATTTCTGCTATTAGATACCATACTACAGGGAAAGCGGGAATGAGACCTCTTGAAGCCATAATTTTTACTGCAGATTATATTGAACCGGGCAGAAAGCCATTACCACATATAGAAGAGGTACGCAGGATGGCTTTTGTTGATATTGATGAGGCAATCTACCAAATACTTGACAGGACACTTTGTTATCTTGGCGAAAAGGCACAGACAGATAATGATGGGCGTGAAATTGAAATACATACAATGGAAGCCTTTAAATATTATAAGCGTATACACGATGAAAAAAACATATTTCAGGGAGGTTATTATGACAGAACAAGTAAAAATGTTAAAGACTGCATATAGGGCTTTGGATGAAAAGAAAGGCGAAGATATTAAGATTATTGATATCTCAGACATATCAGTTGTGGCTGACTATTTTATTATTGCCAATGGAAATAATATTTCACAGGTACAAGCCCTTGTTGACAATGTTGAAGAAAAGATGCATGAGGCAGGCTTTACTATTAAACGCATAGAAGGCAATAAAAGCAGTACATGGGTACTTCTTGACTTTGGGGATGTAGTTGTCCATGTTTTTGACACTGAGGACAGGCTTTTTTATGACTTAGAGAGAATCTGGTCAGATGGAAAAATAATAGATATAGAGCAGCTTTAATCAAACATATGTTTGACAAATAACTAACAAAGTGGTATCATATTTATAAATATGATACCACTTTATTTTGGAGGAAACTTTATGTCAAAGGGAAGAATTACTGCCAAACAGCAGGAAATATTACAATATATTAAATCAGACATTATAAACAAAGGCTATCCGCCTGCTGTAAGGGAAATATGTGAAGCTGTCCATTTAAAATCCACATCTTCAGTACATTCGCATCTTGAGACACTTGAAAAGAATGGTTTTATTCGGCGCGACCCTACAAAGCCAAGGGCTATTGAGATAATTGATGATGATTTTAACCTTTTACGCAGGGAAGTTGTGAGTGTGCCGGTTATTGGTTCAGTCGCTGCAGGAGAACCAATTTTTGCAGAACAGAATATCGAAAGTTATGTACCAGTTTTGCCAGAGGATATGCCAGATGGAGAAGCTTTTATGTTGCGGGTAAAAGGCAAAAGCATGATTAATGCAGGTATATTTGACGGCGATAGGGTTTTAGTTAAAAAGCAAGAATACGCTGAAAATGGTGATATAATAGTAGCTCTTGTTGACGAATCTGCTACTGTGAAAACTTTTTATAAAGAAGATGGTCATGTCAGACTTCAGCCCGAGAATGATGAAATGCTTCCTATTATTCTTGATGATGTAGTTGTACTAGGAAAAGTTACTGGGCTATTTAGAGTATATAAGTAAAGGAGCAAGTGTTAATGGACAGATTGGAAAGCCAGATGGCTTTTATACGTGAAATAGATGGTTTAAAACAGATTTTTAGACAGACATATTTGCATGACGGAAGCAGAAAAGAAAATGATGCAGAACACTCATGGCATCTTGCTTTAATGGCTATTCTTTTAAATGAATACGCTAGTGATAATATAGATTTGCTTCGTGTAATAATAATGGTACTGATACATGATATAATAGAGTTGGATGCAGGTGATACATATGCATATGATATTGAAGGTAACATTACAAAAAGAGAGCGTGAACTTGCAGCAGCAGAAAGAATTTTTAATATTCTGCCACAAGACCAAGCAAGGTATTTAAGAAGCATATGGGATGAATTTGAAGACGAGATTACACCTGAATCCAAGTTTGCACATACCCTTGACAATATACAGCCTATGATGTT
>CANOID010000024.1 GCA_947565985.1 uncultured Lachnoclostridium sp. | reverse complement strand
CTGTGATTTTAATTATAATAAAAATGAGGATGCACCAAAAGCTTATCTGAATTTTGAAGGAGTTGATTCCTGTTTTTATGTATGGTTGAACGGAAAATATATAGGCTATAGTCAGGTATCACATGCAACAGCGGAGTTTGATATTACAAAGCTGCTTTATGAAGGTGCAAATAAGCTTGCAGTGCTTGTACTTAAATGGTGTGATGGAACTTATTTAGAAGACCAAGATAAATTTCGTATGAGCGGTATTTTCCGGGACGTGTATATATTAAAAAGACCAGAAAAGTTTTTATACGACTATTTTACAACGGTATCTATTAATAATGATAGTGCAGAGATTACATTAAGGGCTTTATTTGAAGGTGATTCTATACCACCAGAGATATCTATATCAGTATATGACAGAGATGAAAATAAATTAGTGGCTGGCATATTTGAGCCATTACAGGGTGATAGGGATTATCAGTATATATGCAGGATGAAGCTTGAAAGTCCCATACTCTGGAATCCAGAAAACCCTTATTTATACAAGATTGTTATTGATACCACGAGTGAAGTCATTACAGACAGAATTGGAATTAGAGAAATTCATATAAAAGATAACATAGTCTATGTGAATAATGTTCCAATTAAGTTTAGAGGTGTAAACAGGCATGACTCAGATCCAATAACTGGTTTTGTAACAGGATATAGTCAGATTATAAAAGACCTTCTAATGATTAAACAGCACAATTTTAATGCAATACGCAGCAGTCATTATCCTAATGTTCCATATTTTTATCAGCTTTGTGATGAGCTTGGATTTTTTGTAATTGATGAGGCTGATAACGAAAGTCATGGCACACAGATGCAGTATTTAAAAGATTCAGATGAAAAAAATGTTAATGAACGTTGGAATGAGAGGATTGCAGATAATCCTGAGTTTATTCCTGCTATCCTTGACCGTGTGAAATTATGTGTACAAAGGGATAAAAATAGACCTTGTATTGTAATCTGGTCTATGGGCAATGAGTGTGCATATGGGTGCACATTTGAGGAAGCATTAAAGTGGACAAAGGGTTTTGACAAAACACGTCTTACACACTACGAAAGTGCATTATATGTAAACAGTCAAAAAGAATATGACTATTCTAATATTGACGTCCATGGAAGAATGTACCCATCTTTAGATGAAATACAAAAGTATATTGATAGTAAACCTGACAAACCATTTCTTCTTGTAGAGTATTGTCATGCTATGGGGAATGGTCCAGGAGACTTAGAAGACTATTTTAATATGATTTATACTAATGATATTATGTGTGGCGGTTTTGTGTGGGAGTGGTGCGACCATGCAATATATAAAGGTAAAACAGATAGTGGAAATGATATCTACTATTATGGAGGTGACCATGGAGAAGATATCCATGATGGCAACTTCTGTACAGATGGACTTGTGTATCCAGACCGAACTCCACATACAGGATTGCTTGAATGCAAGAATGTAAATCGTCCTGCAAGGGTTGTTTTCTTTGACAGCGAGAAAGGGCTTCTCTATATACATAACTATCTTGACTTTACTAATCTAGAAGATTATATGTATATGGAATATGAATTAAATTGTGATGGCAAGTTATTAGAAAGTGGGCAGATAAAATGTTCTAGTACTGTTTTGCCACATAAGGATGGAGAGGCATATATAAATTTAAACACTCCAGAAAAAGGAAAATGTTATTTAAGAATTATATATTATTCAAATTCGGATGGAAGGTATCTTGGATTCGATGAGATATATATTAACAATAAAGATTCTAGAAACCAGATATCAGTCGCATTGTTAGAAGAAAAACATAGTACAGATGACAGCTTTAAAGTTTATGAAGACGATAGATACTTAATAATAAGCAACCAATCTGTTCATTATGTATATAACAAGCTGAATGGGCTATTTAAAGAAATTATTTATAAAGGAAAAAAGATTATAACAAAACCAATTGAAATTAATATATGGAGAGCACCTACGGATAATGACCAGCAAATCAAAGAGAAATGGTTTAAAGCACACTATGATAAAAGTGTAACTAGAGCTTATTTGACGGAATATAAGATAGACAAGTGTGGAGTATCTGTCCACAGTGTATTGTCAGTGGCAGCAGATTCGGTACAAAAAATTCTAGATATAGATATTGTCTGGCAAATCCAAAATTCAGGTGAAATATTCGTTTCAATGGATGTAAAGAAAGATAAGGAATTTCCAGAGCTGCCAAGGTTTGGGCTAAGGTTGTTTCTTGATGATAACATGGAGAATGTTTCATACTATGGCATTGGACCATATGAAAGTTATATTGATAAGCGCAGAGCAAGTTGGCATGGGATATTTAATTCAAAGGCAGCAGATTTACATGAGGATTATATACGCCCACAGGAAAATGGAAGTCATACAAACTGTGATTACGTATCTGTTAAAGGAAATAACAGAAGTATTACAGCAGTGTCAGCAGAACCGTTTTCGTTCAATGTGTCAAAGTATACACAGGAAGAGCTAGTGCGAAAAAAGCATAACTATGAATTAGATGAGTCAGGCTGCACAGTACTTTGTCTTGATTATAAACAAAATGGCATTGGTTCAAATAGCTGTGGTCCTGCACTTTCTGAAAAGTATAAATTTGATGAAGAAGTATTTACGTTTAAGATTAAACTTGTTTTTTAGCAGAATGTACAGTTACAGTAATAAATGGAGGGCTAAAGTATGGAGAAGAAAAAAACGTACCTTAAATGGTACAACAAAGTGGGGTATGGCTCAGGAGATATCGCTGGTAACGTAGTGTACGCATTTTTATCATCATTTTTAATGATATTTCTTACAGATACTATAGGAATGAATGCGGGCATAGTTGGAACACTAATGATGTTTTCAAAGTTGTTTGATGGTGTTACAGATATATTCTTTGGGGCAATGATTGATAGAACGAAAACTAAGATAGGAAAGGCAAGACCTTGGATGTTGTGGGCTTATCTTGGCTGTTCTGCAATGATTGTAATGATTTTTATGATTCCTGCTGGAATGGGTGAAACCGCACATTATGCATGGTTTTTTGTAACCTATACACTGTTAAATGCAGTTTTTTATACTGCTAATAATATTGCATATTCAGCTCTTACAGCACTGATTACCAAGAATGACAGTGAGCGTGTACAGATGGGTTCTATTCGTTTTATGTTTGCATTTGGCACAAGTCTTCTTATACAGACAATCACAGTTGATGCAGTTAAAGTATTTGGTGGCGGAGCGACAGGCTGGAAGACAGTAGCTATTATATATGCTGTTATTGGGCTTGTTGTAAATACTATTTCGGTACTATCTGTAAAGGAGCTGCCAGAAGATAAACTGGCTGGTGAAACATCTGACTTAAAAGAAATAGAAAAAATAGCAGATGACAACCCAAAATATGGGCTTAAATCAGCTGCTAAAATGCTTATCGCTAATAAATACTATATAATTATATGTGTTATGTATATACTTATGCAGGTATTTACAGCAACACTAAATATGGGCATTTATTTTATGACATACATTTTAGGAAATGCATCACTTTTGGGAGTTTTTGCATGGGCTATTAATATTCCGCTTATAGCAGGGCTTTTATTGACACCACTGTTAGTAAAGAAATTTAATGGAATGTACAAGCTTAATTTTGCAGGATATATAATTGCAACAGTATCAAGAGGAGGCGTAATTGTAGCAGGATATATGGGGAATCTGCCGCTTATGCTTCTATTCTCAGGCATTGCTTCACTTGGCATGAGTCCATTACAAGGGGATTTAAATGCATTAATTGCAGAGTGTTCAGAGTATACATTTTTAAAAACAGGCAAACGCATTGATGGAACTATGTATTCATGTACATCACTTGGTGTTAAAATCGGAGGCGGTATAGGTACAGCACTTGCGGGCTGGTTGTTAAATGCAAGCGGATATGTCGCAAATGCCGTTGTACAACCGGAATCATGTATAAATATGCTCTATATTATGTATTTGTGGATACCTATGGTAATAAATTTAGTTATAACATTACTTCTTTCACGACTGAAAGTTGAAAGTGCAAATGCTTCACTTAGAGCAAATAAGTAATTTTACAGTACTTTTAAAAATTAGGAAGCCAATAATTATTGGCTTCCTAGTTTTTTTGCCATATATAAGTTGCACTTAAACTCTCTTTGGGTTATAATTTTGTTTATAAATATTTTATTAAATTGAAAGGAAATGTAATATAACATGAAAAAAGATGCAAAACGTAATTCATTTTCAGGTACTATTGGTTTTGTGTTGGCTGCAGCCGGAAGTGCAGTAGGACTTGGAAACATATGGCGATTTCCATATCTTGCAGCTAAAGATGGTGGTGGGTTATTTCTTGTAATATACCTTATCTTAGCACTGACATTCGGATTTACACTACTTAGTACAGAAATTGCCATTGGAAGAAAGACAAAGCAGAGCCCACTAACAGCTTATGAGAAGATTCATAAAAGTTGGAAACCTTTAGGTGTTATTGCCTGCCTTGTACCAGTTATTATCTTGCCATACTATTGTGCAATAGGAGGATGGGTATTCAAATATTTTCTTGCATATTTGACAGGAAGTGGCAAAAATGCCGCAGAGGATAATTATTTTACAGGTTTTATAACAAGCAATATAGAACCAGTTATTATGATGTTTATATTTTTATTTGCAGTTGCATTTATTATTTATCGCGGGGTTAATAAAGGAATTGAAGCGTCTTCACAAATAATTATGCCAATTCTGCTGGTTTTAGTAGTAATTATTGCAGTATTCTCACTTACTATAAACTATACAGATGCAGATGGTGTTACAAGGACTGGTCTTGAGGGATTTAAAGTATATGTAGTGCCTAATTTTAAAGGACTGACTATAAAGAAATTTTTTACTGTGCTGGTAGATGCAATGGGACAGCTTTTCTTTAGTCTTAGTGTTGCAATGGGAATTATGGTTACATATGGTTCATATGTAAAAGACGATGCGAATTTAATGAAATCCATTAATCAGATAGAAATATTTGATACGTCTGTGGCATTCTTAGCAGGAGTAATGATTATCCCAGCAGTATTTACATTTATGGGTATAAGTGGCATGGAAGCATCTGGTCCAAGCCTTATGTTTGTTTCACTGCCTAAAGTCTTTGCAGCTATGGGGAAAATAGGAAATGTAGTAGGCTGTCTGTTCTTTGCAATGGTGCTTTTTGCTGCACTTACAAGTGCGATGTCAGTTATGGAGGCAGTAGTTTCAAGCTTTATGGACCAGTTCCATTTTTCAAGAAAAAAAGCTGTGACAATCGAAGGTATTATAGCTTTAGTAGCAGGTGTAATAGTATGCCTTGGTTATAATGTTATGTATTTTGAACTGACGCTTCCAAATGGTTCTGTAGCACAGATTCTTGACATTATGGATTATATCAGTAATAATATACTTATGCCGCTTGTAGCAATAGGAACGTGTATACTTATCGGTTGGATTGCAAAACCGCAGACAGTAATAGGTGAAGTAGAAAAAAGTGGCTGCCGGTTTGGCAGAAAAGGGCTTTATATTATAATGATTAAAGTGGTTGCACCAATACTGTTGATAGTTCTTTTCTTAAAATCAGTTGGAATTTTTACTTATATATAATCAAGGAGAAGATAAATTTATGGATATTAAACCTTTTGCAGTAGAAGAGTGGATGAATAAATACGAAACAGGAGCAAAGTATAATATTGCTGAAACCTGTGTAAATTCTATATCTATTAATGAATTGTTTGACATGACTGGAGAGAACAAAGAAGAATTTTTAGAAAGTTTTTGTGCAAGACGACTGACATATGGGGCTATTGAGGGAAATCATCGATTTAAAGAAGGTGTCTGTAAACTTTACCACACAATAAAACCAGAGAATATCGTTACAACACATGGAGCTTCGGGTGCAAACCATCATATATTTTATTCGCTTGTGTCACCAAGGGACAGAGTTATAAGCATAATGCCAGCATACCAGCAACTTTATTCAATACCAGAATCATATGGTGCGGACCTTAAAATCATGCATCTTAAACCAGAGAATAATTATCTTCCAGATTTAGATGAATTGGAAAATTTGGCAGTAAAAGGAACTAAGCTTATATGCATTAACAATCCTAATAACCCCACAGGTGCGTTAATGAATAAAGAGCTTCTTATAGATATAATAGATATTGCCAAAAATGCAGACGCATATCTTATGTGCGATGAAGTATACCGCCATCTGACACAAAATGATGGCTGGTGTAACTCAGTTGCAGATTTATATGATAAAGGCATCTCTATAAGCAGTATGTCAAAAGTCTTTTCAATGGCAGGAGTTCGCTTAGGTTGGATTGCAACACACGATATGGATGTGATAAAATCGTGTCTGTCACATCGTGACTACAACCTGATTAGTTGTGGTATGTTTGATGAAGCACTGTCAGCAGTTGCCTTAAAGCACAGTGATATAATACTTAAAAGGAACAAAGGAATTGTGCGTGAAAACCTCTGTATTTTAGATAAATGGATAAACAGCGAAAAACACTTTAGTTATGTAAAGCCAGAGGCAGGAACAACGGCGCTTGTGTATTATGACTTTGATATGCCATCTTATGACTTTTGTGAGCAATTGTATCATAAAACAGGTGCTTTTGTAACACCGGGTGACTGTTTTGAACAGCCATATAGTATGAGAATTGGATATGCTTGTGATAGACAGGAGTTAGTGAAAGGACTAGAGGCGATAAGCCAGTTTGCAGAGAAGATATTTTAAAGAAAATTTAAGTGCATAGGTAAACCATTAATTAGGTTTATCCATGCACTTTTACTTTTTTGTTTTAATATTGCATTTGCAGTATATCTTGATTTTATTCTGTTTCTCGAAGTCTTTCTACTATGCTTTCTTTCTTTATATGCCAGAAAGATATAACTGGTGTTACTGCTGCCACCATTAACAGTACTGGAAGCATAATAAAAAATGGCATTATCTGGAATTTATATTCAAAAAACATAATTATTTTGTTTAGTGCATTTAGTATTGCATACGATAGTACACTTCCTATAACAAAATTAATAATGCCAGAAACAGCTATATAGCTTATTCCTTCACAGACAACGACACTACAAAGCTGCCCCGTTGTCATTCCGATGCTCTGTAACATGGCAAATTCTCTTTTTCTGGAGATAATACCAGTAAACACTGCATTTATAAAATTTAGCATCCCAATAAATGCAATAACTATAACAAGTGCAATTCCAATTGTAGAAATTACTCCTACCATTCCAGAAAATTCATTTGCAATAGATTGTTTTGAAGCATAGCTCATAAGCGAATTAGTATTTTCTGTATAATCTTTAACAGCAGCCTCAAAGTCTTCTTTATTTTCATCTTTTATTTTATAAGATTTTGCAAAACAAATTTTTTCTGGGTTTTTCGGACTTTTAATTTCTTTTAATGGAAGTACTGCATCCATTGCATTTGGAGAAAATCTAGCTAAATCCATACTGTGTGGACAATCAACAATTGCCATGACCTTATATTCTTTTTCCTCAAGGTTATCATATACTATGTCAATAACTTCACCTGATTTGTCTTTTATTTCACGTGCCTTAGAATTTTTTGTAATGCTTTGTACAGTTACCTTATCTCCGGGATGGTATAAACTGTCACTGGCTTCAAGTGTGTCTGCACCATGAAAACATTTCAGAAGAATATAATTGCCATTTTGAAATTTATCAATATCTATGCTGCCCTCAAGTACTTTTATATTTTTAAAAAGTCCATCTGTATATCCATAGATATATCCACCAAATGTTTTTTGCTCTAATGGCTTTTGTCCATGTGAGTAATCAAGTTTTCTTTCTTGGTCTAATTTTTGAAGCCCAGCCTTTCCTTTTTTATCCACTATTATATCTTTAGTAAAAGATATCCACATCTCATTGGTTTCTTCAATGCCTTGCTGTGTATCTACAAAATCTATATATTTTTTATCTAGTTTGATGTCTGTACTGCTAATGTTTCTATCTCCTATAATTGTAATATCGCCAGTAACTCGTTGTTCTAAAAATTGGTCAAGCCGGAAGCTTCCTACGCCAGTCATCACGAGTGTAAGTAACACCATACTAAGGGATACGGCAGTTATTACAACAAAGGTCTTTTTCTTATTTCTTCCAAGGTTTGCAAGAGCCATTGAAAACGGGCTAAAATGGTGTTTTTTGCGTTTTTTGTGGTTTTGTTTTACTTTTACTTCTGTATATTTTACCGCTTCTATTGGAGATACACTTCCTGCAATTTTTCCGGGTTTTCGGCAGCTTAAAAAAACTGTAATTACAGAAAATACTGCTCCAAAAAGGAAGATAAAAGGGTCAGGATGCAGAAAAAATGCTATATTATTATTTGGATATGTTATTCTGGATAATATTGGCATACTGAAGCTTCCAACAACATATCCAAGAAACAGTCCAACTGGTATACCTATTATAGAAAGTAAGAGTACTTGATGTATAATTAAATGATGTAGCTGTTTTTTTGTAGTTCCAACTGTTTTTAAAAGTCCATAAAATCGGATATCATTCATAATGGAAATATGGAAAATATTGTATATAATTAGATAGCCAGTAAGTAGAATTACAATTAATGCCCCACCAGTTATAAATAGTGAAAAAGGGTCTATGGATTCTATGCGGCTTGTCATATAAGCCCAATTTACACCATAGTCAAGTTCTGTTTTTGGTTCATAGCCCATATTTTTAATTACAGTGCATACTTTGTCTTCGATATTAGATGCATTGTCAAAATAAAGTCCAATGGATAAGAGCCCTTTGCCATTGTCGTCTGGGTGTTTTTCGCTCCATGCTCTAAAATCTGCTTCTGTGTTTTTGCCCTTTAAGTTAAGCCAAAATTCTTCTGAAACAAAAACTTGGCTTGCATGGCTTATTGCATCTCCTTTATAATATCCGCTAACTGTAAATTCTTTTTCAATTTTTTCCCCCATAAATTCAAAGACAAGCACAATTTTTTCATCTAAATTATACGAAATTTTTAGTTCATTCATAACATACGTATCTACTATAATTTCATCCTTTGTTTCTGGCATATGTCCCTCTAAAAGTGTAATAAAATAATCGGGCAGTGCATTTTCAAATGGCAGGACGCGTATTTCTGTTTGCCGTTTCTTAATATTTTCTGCCAAGCCAATAAAAATATCATAATGGCATTTTTTTACTAGTGGGTCTTTTGATGCCTTTTCGTACTGCGTAATATCTGCGTCTTTAAGTCCTGCATGGCAACGAGTGCCCAATTCGTGCATTGTGGTCTCCTGCCCTTCTTGAAGCACACCATTGAGTAAAGAAAAAACTGCTGTAAACAACATTGATGTAAGAACAATGGCACATATTGCAAAGATATTGCGAAGACGATTATTTTTTAAGCTGCGTGAGGAGAGCTTTTGTATTGTCCTTCTATTATTATTTTTCATAGATAGTGTCTCCTTTCTTAGTGTCGTCTACAATTTTTCCATCTTCTATATGAATTACACGGTCACACAGTTGTGCAAGTGCCTCATTGTGGGTAATCATTACAATAGTTTGGTGAAATCTCTCTCCAGTAAGTTTGAGAAGTCCTAGAACTTCTTGAGTAGAACGGCTGTCAAGATTTCCAGTTGGCTCATCTGCAAGCACTATATCTGGTCTTGCTGCCAATGCTCGTGCAATTGCTGCTCGCTGCTGTTGTCCACCTGAGAGTTGTCCCGGAAGGCGGTCTGCTTTATCTGCTATACCCAGTGTTTCTAATACAGAATTTATAAATTTGGTATCTGGTTTTTTACCATCAAGTTCAAGTGGAAGAACGACATTTTCATAAATGCTTAAAATTGGAACAAGGTTGTAACTCTGGAATACAAAGCCAATTTTTCGCCTACGAAAAATTGTAAGTTCTGTTTCGTTTAGCTGAAATATTTCCTTTCCGGCTACGTTCACTATTCCAGAAGTGGGGTAATCAAGTCCACCAAGCATATGCAGTAGTGTGCTTTTACCAGAGCCAGAGCATCCTACGATTGCCGCAAGCTCTCCTTCTTCAATTTGCAGTGTAATGCCATCTAGTGCTTTTACTTGATTGTCACCACTTCCATAATATTTTTTTAGATTATTAGTTTCTAAAATTGTCATATACATATCCTCCAATATATATTTTAATTGTCAGTTTTTTAAGACTTATACTTATGTTTGTATATTAACATTAAAATCTGACAGCATACTGACAATCTGTGAGAAACATTGTGACAATTTTGTAAGGATTAAGACTCAAAAGTAAAAGATTTTGGATTTAGCAAAAAAAAATTAAATCTGCTACCACAGTTTAATTTTGAATCAACTGTAATATATCCCTGTTCTTTTTGCATAATTAACTGTGCCAGATAAAGCCCAAGCCCTGTCCCATGTACTGTATTTGAATGTTTGCCACGGTAAAATCTCTGGAATATTTTATTGTATTCTGTTTCTGGTATTCCAGGGCCTTGGTCTTGTATAGTAATTTTTGTATAAATATCCATTTTATCCATGCTTATTGTAATTTGACTTTTTTCTGGAGAATATTTTATTGCATTTTCTAACACGTTTGCTATTGCTTCTGCTGTCCATTTTGGATTATGGTACAGTAAAATATTATCAATATTTGTTACACAGATTTCAATATTCTTTTTAGAAGCTTGTGCATATACTGCACTTGTTGCCTGTGCAATAGTATGTTTAATATTGGCATCTTCTGCTTGAAACTGCACAACTCCATCTTCTAAACGTGATGCTTTTAAAAGGCATTGAATAAGCCACTGCATTGTAGTTGCCTGTGCTTTTGCGTGGAATAAAAACTCCTGTTTTTGGTTTTCATCCATATCTGCCATGTCTGACTCTAGAACTTCTATATCAAGAATAATATTAGCAAGGGGTGTTTTTAGTTGATGGGATAAATCCGAAAGCAATTCTGTCACTTTCTGTTTTCCTCGCAGTGCTTCACTTTCAGTCCACGCCGCACGACTTAAAATCTGTTGTATATCATATATTAACTTTGATTCTCTAGTTTCCTGTACATCAATAGTGCTGTCTGTGATTGCAGTTTTAAATCCATCTTTATTTTGATACATTTCAAGGATAACATCAATATAGTGCCATTGTTTAAAAAACCATATCACCCATAAAAGTAAGAGCATTATTGTACAGATTAGTGCGATTCCAAGAACTAAACACATAGTTACACCTCCCATAAATATCCCATGCCATAAATAGTTTTAATAGAATTTGTTCCAATTTTTTTCCTTAAACGACTAATATTTACAGAAAGTGTATTTTCTTCTACGAAATTGCTATTATTATCCCAAATATGTTGTAAAATCTGTTCTTTTAACAGTACTTGGTTTTTATTTTCAAGAAAATACTGTAACAACCTAAATTCAGTCAGACTTAATTCCAACTCATTACCATTCAGATAGGCACGAGCATTAATTGGATTAAGACGTATATTACCTGAGCAGAGTTCTTGTACAGGCATTTCATTTATATATCTCTTTTTATATTTTTTTAATGCATTTTCCAGACGAATTTTTAATACAGAAATAGAAAATGGCTTTGTAATATAGTCATCTGCTCCACTTTTTAGTCCCATAATTTCATCTACTTCCATATCCCTTGCAGTAAGCATAATTACAGGTATTTCTGACACTGTGCGTATAAGACTACAAAGTTTAGTACCATCACCGTCTGGCAAGTTAAGGTCAAGTATAACTGCATCTGGTTGTTCTTTTTGGAAAAGTTCCCAGCCATCTTTTTTATTTTCTGCCATTATTGTATGATAACCTTCATGTGACAGAGCAAATGAAATGCCACGGTTCAACCCAGCATCGTCTTCTATAATTAGTATTTTCATGTATCAAAGCACCTACCTTAAAAATTTTATTAATTTTAGTCGTTTTGATTATACCACACAGTCTTTGAAATTGTACAGATAACAGCGATTTTGATATAAGTGTATTATTATCAACGTTGTAATTTAACAGACTTTATGCTATAATGCCGTTTAATAAACTGGTGAGGAGAAATATATATGTTTAAAGTTAAAAAAAATTTAATTACAATGCTTACAGCTTTATTCTTGGCAGGACAGACAGTCACGTCATTTTCTGCTTACGCTGATGTACAAGAAAAGCAAGAAATACATAAAGTAATGCAGGAAATTAACGAAAAAAACAAAAGACTCGATGCACCTGATACTCCTTTGGAGCAGTTTCAATATAATTTTAGAAACAACAAGCGAAAACTGGATAAAAAAGATAACTCTATTATGTGGAAAGATTATAATAGAAAAAATGTAAAAGATAGTATTTCTGCGAATATTGCAAAAAAAGAAACAAAATGGTTGTTTCGATTGCTGCGTAGCCAATATGGGCTGTATAAATATTATGGTGGTGATACAAAATTTGTAAAGGCAAAAAAAGCAGTGTTAAAGAAAATTAATAAAAAAGA
This sequence comes from uncultured Lachnoclostridium sp., assembly GCA_947565985.1. GTDB lineage: Bacteria > Bacillota > Clostridia > Lachnospirales > Lachnospiraceae > Butyribacter. The sequence goes on along the minus strand of CANOID010000024.1, from coordinate 18,123 downwards.
CACTATTAAAGTGGAAAGATATCAAAAACTTTTACATAGGCATTTAGGCTTTATTACAGACAATCATCTTGCAATCGGAGAAGAACTTTTTAAAACAGATGTACGGCTTTTTAGCAATGAGTCTGTGAATTATATGAAAAATGGAGAACATTTTTACAGAGAAGGAAATACACAGGATGAGATTATATCAATTAATGGTAAAGAGCCTAGTGCTTACTTAAAACGTGCCATTGATAAAAATGGAAAGCTGACATATTTGCCATATGCTATGTTAGAACAAAAAGAAAACATTTGCAGTTATAGTGTTAAATACCAAAGTGGAAAGACAGAAATTATTGCACTTAAACCTGCAAAATATTCGTATAAAAAAACTGTAGAGCGTATGTATGGATATGATAAATATAACAGTCTTGCTTATATAGAGATGAATCAGGCATATATGAATTGGGAAACTCCGAAAGAACGCAAACGTTTTCTTAACGATGTAAAAAATATGAAAAAGAAAAAACAACTGGTATTTGATTTAAGGAATAATACAGGTGGTGATGGCTCACTAATTGATAAATGGTTTAAGAAATATACTGGAAAATCTTTGTTGCCTAATTATAGCACACTTCGCATACGACCAGTAAGTATAAGCAGCAAAAAAGAACTAATAGAAATGGACGAATTTGCTGTTAGTGATGGTTTGAAAAGAAGTGGAAAGCACTATTACTTTAAAAAACCTAAACACCAGTATCTTAAAAATGGAGACAAGCAAATTTTTGTACTTACATCAAGAATGACAAGTTCGGCAGCAGAAGCCATGACAGATGCACTAAAGAATATTGAAAATGTCGTTACAATTGGAACTAATACAGGGGGTGTACTTGTTAATATGGCAAATTATAGTATGGCAATGCCATATTCGGGACTGCTTTTGCAGTTTGGTTCATGTTTGCAGTACTTTGACTTATCTTATTTTAAGGAATCTTATGGAATAGAACCAGATATTTATTTAACTGGAAACAATTTGAATAAACGACTTGAACAGTTTTTTAAAATATATATAACAGGATAGTATTTACGTAAATTTTCAACAACAAAATTTTGGTAGTCATCATGACTGCCACAGTTAACGAAGCACCGCATTTTTCGATAGATTTATCAAGTGATTTTGACAAAAAAGTGGGGTTTTAATAAAAAAGGAATCTGAAAGCCTTATATTTATTGGCGTGAAGATTCTGAGAGATTATTATTGTATACGAAATAAAAATACAAAATCTTGCATTATAACTTATAAAAAGAATTTTCTTGGGAAATTCCTTGAAACTGTCTGCGTTGTGTGATAGAATTATAAATACGCTGATATGGCAGATAATAGAAATTTATTTATAATCAAATTAATATGGAGGTATTTAGAAGTGGATAAAAAACGCAATATAATTGTAGGACAATCAGGCGGACCAACTGCAGTTATCAATTCTAGTCTTGCAGGAGTGTATAAGAATGCAAAAGAGAGAGGCTTTCATAAAGTATATGGAATGTTACATGGAGTACAAGGGTTATTAGATGAGCAGTATGTAGATTTATCTACACAAATTCATTCAGATATGGATATTGAGCTGTTAAAGAGAACTCCTTCAGCTTTTTTAGGTTCATGCCGTTATAAGTTGCCAGAAATACATGAGCAGCCAGAACTTTATGAGAAGATTTTTGAAATTTTGGACAGGCTTGAGATTGAAACATTTATCTATATTGGTGGCAACGATTCAATGGATACAATTAAAAAACTGTCAGATTACGCTATTGTAAAAGGACATTCACAAAAGTTTTTAGGTGTACCAAAAACTATTGACAATGATTTAGCACTCACAGACCATACTCCAGGATTTGGAAGTGCTGCAAAATATATTGCTGCTTCTACTAAAGAAGTAATTCGTGATATGCTGGGATTAGCATATAAGAAAGAAATGATTACAATTATTGAAATCATGGGACGTAATGCAGGATGGCTTACAGGAGCTACTGCACTTGCAAAGACAGAAGACTGTGATGGTCCTGACCTTATATATCTGCCAGAGATTACTTTTGATATGGACAAATTCTTAGCAAAGACAAAGGAGCTATTACAGCAGAAAAGTTCAATAGTTATTGCAGTATCTGAAGGTATTAAGCTTGCGGATGGTAGATATGTCTGCGAACTGTCAGGCGGTGCAGATTATGTAGATGCATTTGGACATAAACAGCTTCAAGGAACAGCTTCATATTTGGCAAGTTACTTAGGTGCAGAGATTGGATGTAAGACAAGAGGTGTTGAATTCTCAACTATGCAGAGAAGTGCATCACATATGGCATCCCGTGTCGATGTAGATGAGGCATTTATGGTAGGTGGTGCTGCTGTAAAGGCGGCAGATGAAGGCGACAGCGGCAAGATGATAGTAATTGACCGTGTTGCAGATGACCCATATATGAGTGCTGCTGGTATTTACGATGTACATCGTATTGCCAATAATGAAAAAATGGTTCCACGTGAATGGGTAAATGAAGAAGGAAACTATGTAACAGACAAGTTTATAAGTTATGTTGAGCCGCTTATTCAAGGAGATTATCAGCCATTTATGGTAAAGGGGCTGCCTCAGCATCTTGTGCTTAGAAAAGATTGATTGTTTGTATATTATAGTTTGTATAATATTATAAAAAGTGACAAATCCATTAAAAATGGGTTTGCCACTTTTTAAATATCTATTATCTATAAATTTTTAAATATTATTAAAAATGGTTTCCATTTCACTTATTTCTTTTTTTTGCAGTTCTATAATATCCTCTGCAATATCTTTAACTTCATCATGCCAAGTGATTTCTAAAATTGCTTTTGCCATGTCTGTTGCCATTTGGTGATGAATAATCATTCCTTCTATATAAGCGGATTCAACATCACTTGCAGCTTCTGTTTCATGACTTATATTTTGATGCGAAGAAAGCGTTTTATTATAAGAATCAAGATAAGCACGTTCTTGTTCTTTATCCGTTTGACCCAATCTTTTAATTTCTTTTACTAATTCACGCATTTCTCCTGCTTCTTCAATGTGTTTATCTATTATTTCTCTGGCAAGTTTTTTTAGTTCTTCATTTTCCTTACCATATTTAAGATAGCTTTTAGTCATTTCAATAGCAGCTTCATGATGTGGTATCATTCCTATAAGAAAATCAAGTTCTGCACTTCCTGACTCTTTTACACTCATATTTTCTATCATATCTGTTATAATAGTGTTTTGCTCTTTAAGATATGCAGAAACCTCTTGATGATTATTATTGTCTGCATCCTTTATAATGTCTGTTCCAGGTGATGGTACAGATGATGCAGCTTGTTCGCTGTTTACAGAATTCTGGCTGTGATGTGAAGGGCTGTAATTTGAGTTTCTCCGCCCTATATAGAGAATAGCGAAAATAATTACTAATATTAATATAACAATAGCAAGAAGACCATACATATGGTAATTTTTATGCTTGTTCATCAAAAAATCCTTTCACCTGTGACATTATAAATTTATAGCTTTTTAACAGTGGTCTTCTGGTTTATAAAACTGTTTGTCAAATTCAGCATTAAAATAATAGAAATTGTTGTGGTCAAGATGACTTTTTGTCATTTCAAGTGCTTCACCAAAACGTTGAAAATGCACAATTTCTCTTGTGCGCAGGAATTTTAATGGTGCACGTACATCGGGATCTTCAATTACACGCAGAAGATTGTCGTAAACAGTACGTGCTTTTTGTTCCGCAGCAAGGTTTTCAAATAAGTCAGCAAAAGGATCTCCTTTTGATTGAAATTCCGTTGCAGTAAATGGAATTCCTGCTGCTGCTTGTGGCCATAAGGCTTTTGTATGGTCAATATAATAAGCATCAAAACCTGCGGTTTTAACATCCTCTGGTGTTAAATCCCTTGTAAGCTGATATACTATGGCACAGATAATTTCCATATGATTTATTTCTTCTGTACCAATATCGGTAAGAAGTCCTCCAACCTTTTTAACTGGCATAGTATAACGCTGTGCAAGGTAACGCATAGAAGCACTAAGTTCACCATCTGGTCCGCCATATTGACTGATAACAAGTTGTGCTGTCTTTGGGCACGTTTTTTTGATTTTTACAGGAAATTGTAACCTCTTTTCATAAGCCCACATCTATATGCAGCCTCCTTCCCATGGCATGGGACCGTTTGCCCAAGCATAGTCATTCTGGTTTAAATCTGCTGTTACCATAGAAAGCTGTGTTAAAGGATTGTATTTTTTAGCGTAATCTGTAAGAAGATTCATACGTTCCTTTGACAATTGGTGAAAAAGAGGTGTTCCTTTTGGACAGTTTGGATGTGTGTCAAGATAAAGAGTCAAATCATTTATAGCAAAACTTATAGCTGAAATTCTTGACATTAACTCCTCTCTTTCCTGCTGTCCAGAAGTAGGTGTGGAACTATTTGTTTTTAAATTACTTTTTCCTTTATCTGCAAGAAATATAGGAAGGTTTAAACAAGTAAAAATAGTTCCTTCTTTAAGTGCTGTATTCCAGTCATAAATTTCACACCATTCCTGCATTGGAACAGTAGCCATTGCCACTGTTTCAGGGCAGGTGCAACAATTTTTTTCACTCATGGTAATCCCCTCCAGTTTTATTTGGTGTAGTAGTTTATAGGTTACGATATCTATTATTTGCAGACAGTAAGAAATAATGTATAAACTTCAATAGTAACAAATGGATGTCTAAAATATAGTGATTATTTTCTTGATATGATATTTAAACTAGGATATAATGTGCAAAAGAAGAGTCGAATAAACAAGAAAGGATTAAAAAATATGGCAGATAAAAACAGTGATTATGAATTTGAAGAAACTATGGTAACATTGACGGATGAAGATGGTATTGACAAGGACTTTTATATTGATGAAATATATGAAGTGGGAGACAAGCTTTATGCTGCTGCAATCCCTGCTGGTGTAGAAAATGTTACAGAGTATTATGTATTCAGGATTAAAGATTTAGGGAATAATGATTTTGAAATGGAAGATATAACAGATGAGGGCGAATATGATGCTGCTGCAGATGCTTATGAAGAAAAGCTTGATGCAAGGTTGTGGAATAGAATAATTGAAAGCGAAGAATAGTAGCATTGTAGCATTGTGGTTGTCTGCTAACAAATTAGCAGACATACCATTTATTGTTAAATTGTATAATTATTTTGCATTAGATTTCCAAATTGTTACGTTACCCTTGATACCTGTTAAATTACCACTATTTTGTGTGTGGACAAATAATTCGATAACTATTATTAGAAAAAAGGCTATTTAAAGCTATTTCTTTGTTGTAAAACATTTTAAAAGTAAGCTACATTCTCTGAAAATGGAGCTTATAGAGTGATTAATAGAGCTACAAAGTTGAAAAATCGCTATTTAAAAGGCTTTTAGCTTTAAATTTTCGTCGAACTCACGTTAATTAAGAACTCTCATCTTTTACTCATATATATCGTTGTAGATTATTTTCGCTTTTATTTCTTCTGCTTTTTGTACACTGTCAAGCATCGTAATAATTTCTCCTGAAAAGTCAATACAAGTTCCCATTCCACGGCTTGTAATAATATTGCCATCTGTTACTACAGGTTTTTTCTGGTATTTAGCACCAATAAGCTTTTCTTCAAAGCCGGGATAACAAGTTGCATTTTTGCCTTTTAGTATACCAAGTGCTCCAAGTATGCTTGGGGCAGCACATACAGCGGCAAGACTTTTTCCAGAATTATTAAATTCTATCAGTTTATCTGTAAGTGGTTTATATGCAAGCAAATTTTGAGTTCCAACAAGCCCTCCGGGGAGTATAAGCATATCAGCACTGTCAATATCAGCATCTTCAAATAGTTCATCTGCCTTAATTACTACATTATGTGAGCTGGTGACTTCCAGTTCTCCAGTAATAGAAACCATGTTAATTTCAATTCCAGCTCTTCTAAGCATATCGACCACAGTAAGCATTTCTACATCTTCATATCCTGTGGCAAGAAAAATAAGTGTTTTAGCCATTGTTGATTTGTCTCCTCCATTTCTATATATGTTTTTTTACTATTTTAAATTATAAAATATAGAAACAATAAAATCAAGAATACCTTATTAATAATTCATTAAATTTATTTGAAAGTGGTTTGCAAAACACTTGAATAGGATTATACTAAAGATTAAAAAGTATATAATTAGGATGATGGTACTATGTCAGAGAAAGTGAATATTAAAAACATTAAAAACAAAACCGTGGATATAGAAGACATTGGAAATATTAATAAAGAAATAAGCGAAAATAAAGATAATAAAACTGTGTCTTCTGAAAAATTTTTTAAAGTCAATCACAAATATATAAATATATGTTTATATATTTTGATTATAGTATTTTTTGGCACAATTATATATATGCTGATTAATAATTGGTCAGATACAAAAAAATTTATATATGATTTATTTGATGTTCTAGCACCATTTTTTGCGGCATTACTTATCGCATATTTTATTTTGCCTATAGTTGATAAGTTTGAAGGTTTCATACAAAAATATATTTCAAAACATAAGCACAAAAAATTGACTAGGGTTATTTCAATCGTGCTTGCTTATATTGTATTTATCGGTTTTACAATTATTGCATTTGTATTTGTTATACCTCAGATAAGCGAAAGCATATCAGAACTTGCAATTAATATTCCAGTTGTTTATGATCATATTTTAGACTGGTTAAAGGAGCTTCATAAACAATACCCAGGTATAGATGTAAATAAAGTTACTGACAAGCTTAATGAAATGGTTCCTGATATTGTTGATTATGGAACAAATATTGTCAGTAATGTAGTTCCTATGATTTTTTCACTCTCCGTTTCAATAGTGCGTACACTTATTAATATACTTTTAGCACTAATGATTTCGGTATATATGATTTATGGAAAAGATAAGTTCAGATACCAAGCAAAGAGAGTTGTCTATGCTATATTTGATGAAACTAAAGGTGATAGTATATGCAGAACGTGTAAAGAATGTAATGATATATTTAGTGCATTTCTTATAAGCAAAGCTGTGGATTCACTGATAATAGGGTGTATATGCTGTGTGCTTATGAATATTTTAAGACTTCCATATTCTGTGCTTATAAGTGTTATTGTTGGTATAACAAATATGATACCTTATTTTGGACCTTTTATAGGGGCAGTGCCAGGTGTAATAATCTATTTATGTACAAGCCCGAAAGAGGTAATAATATTTGTTATAATGATATTGGTACTCCAGCAGTTTGATGGGCTTGTACTTGGTCCACGTTTGCTTGGACAGTCTACAGGGCTTAATCCTATGTGGGTTATTTTTGCAATAACAGTAGGCGGAGCGTATTTTGGAGTGCTTGGAATGTTTATTGGCGTTCCTATAGTAGCTGTAATCGGTTTCCTAGTAAATAAATTTATAAAATATAAGCTTCATGGAAAAGATATAAAAGCATTACGTGGAGAATAATTAATAATTCATTAAATTATAATTCTGTGTGCTGTTAGTCTGTATATAGGGTTGCCAAGCTTATAAAATTTCTGTTCATATTCAGTCATTATATTATTTTTGGCAGGACCATCTTTATGAAGGTTATAACAGATTTCATCAAGACACCAGCCAGCTTCTTTGATTTCTTCTACAGAGAAATCAAAGAGCGAACGGTTGTCAGTTTTAAATTGTATAAATCCATTTTCTGAAAGTATTATGTTGTAACGTTCTATAAATTGCTTTGAGGTCAGCCTTCTTTTAGCGTGTCTGTCTTTTGGCCATGGGTCAGAAAAATTAAGGTAAATTCTGTCCACCTCATGTGAAGCAAAAAAATTTGTTATATTTTCAGCATCCATTCTGATAAATAAAAGATTGTCTGTTTCAAGTTGTTTTCTTTTATCAAATGCTTTTACAAGCACACTTGAAAATTTTTCTATACCAATATAGTTAATATCTGGGTTTTGTTTTGCCAGTGTAGTAATAAAATGCCCTTTTCCCATTCCTATTTCAATATGTATGGGATTGTTGTTATGAAAGTAGTTTTTTTTCCATAGTCCTTTATAGTCATCTCCATTAACTGCGTCTGCCTGTATAGTATATGGATTTTCTAAAATCAGCTCATAAGAGCCTTTTACATTTCTAAGTCTCATTTTAATATCCTCATTTATATTGTTTACAAATTTTATCCACTGTTGTGAATAGTGGTATTTTACCATATAACTATTTATATTGGAATAATAAATCGTAACATTTTCTGCCTACATTTATATAATAATATAAAATGATTTGCAGTGGAGCGGACTATGCTTGAAGTAAAACCTTACAACAGAGAGTTGGCATATGCATATGCAGCAAGGTGGGCTTTTGAACGCAATCCATTATTTTACAATTTTACGGGTATTGGTGGTGACTGTACAAGTTTTGTATCACAGTGTATATATGCTGGCTGTTGTGAAATGAATTACAATAAAGTAAATGGCTGGTATTATGTTGATATTAATGACCGTTCGCCATCATGGACAGGTGTATCATTTTTTTATGATTTTATCACAAAGAATGAACTAAATGGTCCTTTTGGATATGAAACTGGAATAGAAGACATGGAAATAGGTGATGCTGTACAACTAATGAATGAAATGCAAAGATATTACCATACCCTTATTGTAACTGGAATTGACAGAGGCAGGCTTCTCGTAAGTGCACACTCTGATGATGCATTTAATAGAAGGCTTAGTAGCTATACTTTTGCAGGAGCAAGATATATACATATAGAAGGCTACAGAGAATATGTTAAAAATAAAAAAGTATGTTTCAACAATTTATATGAAGGCATTAGCTTACATTCTTAATATATCATAAGTTATAAACGATATTCCTTCAGTCTGTAGCTTTACTTTTAAAGCAGGTGTGCTATAATGGTGTAGAAAATGTAAAATAGTTAATTATAAGTTCTTGAAAGCAGAGAGGAAATATTATGAGCCAAATAAGGAATATTGAACTTTCACCTTCAGGTGAACATAAGATTGAATGGGTACGCAGAAACTGTCCGCTTCTGCGTAGTCTAGAAGAGGAGTTTTCAAAGACAAAACCATTTGCGGGAAAAAAGATTGCACTTTCAATCCATTTGGAAGCAAAGACTGCATATCTTTGCAAAGTGCTTGCCATTGGTGGTGCTGAAATGTATATTACAGGAAGTAATCCACTTTCGACGCAGGATGATGTTGCTGCTGCACTTGTTGTTGCAGGACTTAATGTGTATGCGTGGTATGGTGCAACAGACGAGGAGTACAATTCACATATATCAGAAGTCCTTTCACATCAGGCAAATATTATTATAGATGATGGTGGCGATTTAGTGCATATGCTTCATACATCTAAGAAAGAACAGTTACAGTATGTAATTGGAGGATGTGAAGAAACCACTACTGGAATAATACGTTTACAGGCAATGGCGGCTGCAGACCAACTTGAATTTCCTATGGTGCTTGTAAACAATGCAGACTGTAAGCATCTTTTTGACAATAGATATGGTACAGGACAGTCTGTGTGGGATGGAATTAACAGGACTACAAACCTTATTGTAGCTGGTAAAATTGTTGTAGTAGCAGGGTATGGTTGGTGCGGCAAAGGTGTGTCAATGAGAGCCAAAGCTCTCGGTGCAAGAGTTATTGTTACAGAAATTGACCCAGTTAAGGCTATAGAGGCTGTAATGGATGGATTTGAAGTTATGCCTATGAAAGAAGCAGCAAAGCAAGGTGATTTTTTTGTTACAGTCACAGGGTGTGCAGGTGTAATAGATGAAGAAGATTTTATGGAGATGAAAGAGGGAGCAGTTCTTTGTAATGCTGGTCATTTTGATGTAGAAATTGATATGAAACGGCTGCGTGAAATTTCTGTAAGCAGTGAGGAAATGCGTAAGAATATTATGGGGTACAAGCTTCCTAATGGTGTAACAATATATGTGCTTGCAGAGGGTCGTCTTGTAAACCTTGCTGCTGGAGATGGGCATCCAGCAGAGATTATGGATATGAGTTTTGCTATACAAGCACTTAGTGCCAAGTATCTTGTAGAACATGAAAATGAACTTGATGAGAAGATAATTGATGTGCCAAGAGAGGTAGATATGGAGGTTGCACGTCGTAAACTTACTTTCCTTGGTAAAGAAATTGATGTGCTTACTCCATATCAAGAAAAGTATTTGAACATTTAGGCAGGAATGGTGAAAATATGGAACTTGAAAAGACTACAATTATGTCGGCCATAATATGGACAGCAGGACTTTTAGCAGAAGTGATATTTCATGATGCTTTATCAAAAAGTATTTTTGGAATCATACTTAGTATAATAATGGCCATTATAATAATTATAGCGACGTATTTTACATTAGATGGCATAAATGCTGCACTATCTGGTAAAACCAAAGAAGCACTTGACAGGCAGGCACATCAGGAACAGATGTTTAAGGCATTTAATAATAAGCTTGATGAACACGTAAAGCTTGGACAAGCTGTTTATGAGAAACTGGATAAAGTTACTACATTGAACAGGAATTATGCTGAAAAAAATGCTATGCAGATGTTTGCTAATTCAGAAAAAGATGAACCTTTGACAAAAGATATGGATATTCTGACAATAAGGGATGCTGTAGAAGAAATTAATTCCAATACCCTCAAATCAGCAAAGATTATTGTTAAATACCAGATGAAAAATTCAAAGGAACTTAAAGATACATTGGATTTAATTTTAGATGAGTTGTCAGAGACAGAAAATCTTATGGGTAATAAAAATAATAATAGTGCTACTGATAATGATAGTGCTGCTGTGTAGTTCCAGCAGCACTATGTATTATTTATTGAATTTTCTTTCCCTTTCTAAAACTTTCTGGAAACGCTCTAATTCACTTGCAACTACACCACTTAAAGCAAGAAGACATATAAGGTTTGGAATTGCCATAAGTGCATTGGCAATGTCTGAAAATGTCCATGCAATTTCAAGTGATGTCGTAGCACCTACAAAGGCAATTAACGAAAAGAAAATGCGATATATAATATTATATTTATGTGTGCCAAAAAGATACTCAAATGCTTTTTCACCATGATATTCCCAGCCAAGTATTGTTGAAAAAGCAAATAAAGTTATGCCTATGCATACAAGCCATCCACCAACATTGCCAAGTACCGTTTTAAATGCTTTAATTGTAAGAGGAGAGCCAACTGTTAATTCTTTATATTCATAAGAAAAATTATCGCCAAATATGTATTCATTGCCACTTTCGTCTTTCCAAGTTCCAGATATTGTATCTGTATTTTCTGCTGTGTTCTGACTTGTATCTTTTGAAAGTGAAACTATTGTATCTTTTTCTATATTTTCTAGTTCCAGTTTTGGCGTGTCATTGCTAGAACTTAATTTTACAGTATATAAAGTAGTTTTAGTTATATCTTCATTTTTGGCAGTAATAGAAATGGTAGACTGTCCAGAAGATGCAGAAGCTTCGTCAACATATGCATATGTGCCTATGGAAACTGTATCAGTAGAGCCAAGTACTCCTGAACTGGCAATACACAGTCCTGTAATTGTACATACAACGATTGTATCCCAAAAAGTGCCAGTCATGTTAATATAACCTTGTTGTACTGGGTCGCTAGTTGATGCGGCAGCAGCAGTAATAGCAGCAGAACCCATACCAGCTTCATTCGAGAATACACCACGTGCAACACCAAAACGCAATGCTTGTGTCATAGAAGCAACAATACTTCCACAGAGACCACCACCAACAGCATCTAAAGAAAATGCCATTTTAAATATCATTATAATACCTGAAGGAACATTTTGTATATTGCCTATTATTACAATAAGACCTGCTATCATATAGAATACAGCCATAAGCGGGACAACGACCTGTGAAACTTTAGAAATGGATTTGATACCACCAAGAATTATTAAAAGTGCAATCAGTGTAATTGCAATACCTGTAACAATTAATGGTATATTAAATGTTGAATTTAATGCAGTTGAAATAGAATTTGCCTGTGTAAGATTGCCAATTCCAAATGATGCTATAACAGCAAAAAGTGCGAACAACCATCCTAATACTGTTCCCAGCCTTTTATTTTTAAAAGCTTTTTTCATCGTATACATAGGACCGCCTGACATTTCGCCTTTTTCGTTAATCTCGCGATATTTAATGGCAAGCATACATTCACTGAATTTAGATGTAAGCCCAAAGGCAGCAGAAATCCACATCCATACTAATGCACCAGGACCACCTGATACCATAGCTGTAGCAACACCAACTATATTACCTGTTCCAATAGTAGCAGCAAGTGCTGTAGTAAGTGCTGAGAATGGAGATACATCTCCATCGCCTTTTTTTTGACGTGCTTCTTTACTTAATACACTTTTTAATGCATAAGGAAGGTTACGCCAACATAGTGCTTTTGTCCGAATTGTCAAGAAAATTCCTGTGCCAACTAAGAGAACAAGCATGACAGGACCCCATACAAAATCGTCAATGACATTAAGGACATTTGTAAGACTTTCAATAAAACTATCCATCCTTTACCTCTTTTCTGATAACTATTTATAGCTGTTTCAATTAATGAAAAAATAAAAGACTGCGCATAATGTTGAAAAACCACATTAGGCGTAGTCTCCATTGACCACTATCTAGTTATCGCTATTTAAAATCACCCTATTAGTCTATCATAATAATAAAAAGATTTCAAGAAAAATGTTAAATTTTCACTAATTACATTTTACTATTTATCTTCCAGCGTTCGTACCCACCATTCAGGCTTGCTACTGGATAGCCTTGGCGTGCAAGGTCTCTTGCCACAAGTAGGCTTACGTTGCCTCTGTCACAGTAAAGTATAATCCATTCTGCTTCTTTATTATATGTCATTATAATGCGTTCTATGTTTTTTTCAAGCCTTTCCCAGTCAGCCCAGACAGCACCAGGTATATGTTCTTGCTCAAAATCTTCTTTATCACGTAAATCTATTAATATCACATTGTATTGTTCCAGATAATTATTTAAATCCACTGGTGGAATTATTTTAAGTGTCATAGGCTTTTCCCCTTGTAAAAAATATTTTTATATATTTTATGCTAATATTTATAAAACGACAATGGCAGTACATAATGTACTGCCATTATAATAAAATTATTAATGTTATTTTAATAATTTATTATATTAATGCTAGAGCTAAATTTACATTAATATTTATTTGCCGTAACCGCAGTCACTTGCATTAGAGCTGTTAGAACTTTTGTTGTTTGCATTAGAACTGTTGCTTGATTTGTTAGAACTTTGATTCTGGCTGTTTGAAGCATTAGAGCTGTTGCTTGTATTCTTGCCACAGTTGCTTGACTTGTTAGAACTTTGATTTTGGTTGTTTGAAAAACTTGAGTTTTTAGACATATTAACCTCTTTTCTGTGCTTTGCACAATTAAAATTTTTGTGGCGAACCACAAAGTGTTGCCATGTAACATCTATAGTATTTGCACGATTGTTGAAATTATTCTTTTAAAAATAAAAAAAATAATTAAAGAAAATCTTAAAAATAATTATAGTGCATTGGTATACAATTTATGCTATTATAGAAAATGTCGAAAATGCTTGGTATGCTATAGCATATCAGGATAATTTTTAATTTAATTTTAGGAGGACAGCGATGGAAGAACTATTATCTGTGGAAAAACTGCATAAGACCTTTAAGCTCTCATCCAAGCAACAGAAACTTGAACGCACAAATAGCAAGTACAAAGTTGCTGTAGATGGCATTTCATTTAAGGCTTATAAGGGAGAGGTTTTCGGACTTCTTGGACCTAATGGTGCTGGCAAAACTACAACACTTAGGATGTTAGCAACACTTATTAAACCTGATGGCGGTGATGCTTTAATTGATGGTGCAAGTATTGTAAAAGAGGCGGATAAAGTGAGACAGAAAATTGGTTTCCTTACAAGTGAGCTTAAACTGGAAGAATATTTTACACCAAATTATTTATATTACTTTTTTTCAGAACTGCATAAAGTACCAGAAGATATCAGAGAAAAGAGAAAAGAGGAAATATTTAGTCTTTTTGAAATAGGAAAATTTGCTGAAGTAAAGGTTGCCGACCTTTCAACAGGCATGAAACAAAAAGTTTCTCTTGCAGTTTCAATAGTGCATGACCCTGATATAATTATTTTTGACGAGCCTACTAATGGTCTTGATGTACTAACGGCAAGGGTAGTGACAGACTTTATACAAACATTAAAGGAACGAGGTAAGACAGTGATTGTTTCAACGCATATATTCAGTCTGATAGAAAGAGTATGCGATAGAGTTGGTATAATTATTGATGGAAAAATGATACTGTGCGATACTTTGGACAATATTAAAGCAGGACAGAGCTTAGAAGACAAGTTTTTTGATATATATAAAGAAACTGTAGGCACAGAAATATAAAAAAGCGTAAAATTTTGTGGAGGTGTTTAATGAAAAGTACAATTATTACTATATTAAAAAAAGAGTTAAAAAGATTCTTCAGTGATAAAAGAATGGCATTTACAACAATACTGCTGCCCGGCATTATGATTTTTATAATGTATAACTTTATGGGTGATGCTTTTTCTGATATGATGACTGTGGATGATGAATATGTATATTCGATTGAATGTGTAAATATGCCTGCGAGCATAAGGACATTGCTTGAAAATACAAGTATAGCCGGTGGGTTAAAAGATACAGATACAGGAGACGGAAATGAAGCTAAGAAGGAGTTAGAAAGTAAGGACAGTACACTGGATTTATACATAGTATTTCCTGAAAATTTTGAAAATGACATAGCAGTTTATAACAGCACTTCTGGAGAAAAAGCACCACAGGTTGAGGTTTACTATAATTCTGCATCTACAGAGTCACAGACTGCATATAAAATATTTATAGAAATAATGGATTCTTATGAATCATCCATGACAAATAAATTTGATATAAATTCAGACAGCAGTGTGCAGTATGACCTTGCAAATGAAAAAGACTCAGCCGCTACTATCTTTTCATCTATGCTGCCTATGCTTTTGCTTCTATTTATTTTTAGTGCTTGTATGTCAATAGGTCCTGAATCAATTTCAGGTGAGAAAGAGAGGGGAACTATTGCAACAATGCTTGTAACTCCCGCTAAAAGAAGTCATATTGCACTCGGCAAGATTATAGCTTTGTCAATTATAGCACTTTTAAGCGGAATCTCAAGCACTATTGGAACCTTGCTTTCTCTGCCTAAACTTACAGGCACAGATGAAGGGAGCATTGATACAAACGTATATAGCATAAGTGATTACGCACTTCTTGCCGTAATAATACTGTCTTCAGTGCTTATAATAGTGACATTAATATCAATAATTTCAGCATTTGCAAGGAGTACAAAAGAGGCAGGAACATATATTACACCTCTTATGATAGTTGTCATGCTGATAGGTTTAAGTGGGATGTTTTCTAATGGAACTAAGACGGAGTTGTATAATTATATTATACCAATGTACAATAGTGTACAGTGCATGATAGGTGTCTTTTCATTTGAAGTATTACCAATGGGTATGCTTTTAACAGTAATAACTAATATTCTGTATACAGGAATAGGTGTATTTGTTCTTACAAGAATGTTTAATGATGAAAGGATAATGTTTAATAAATAAGTTTTACAGTCTTGACAAAGTATTTAAGGAATACTAGAATAAACTAAATAGCTCAATAGTTGTTTAGGAAAGGAAATTACAAATATGTACGAGAAAGTTTCTACTGATTTAGATTTTGTTACACGTGAGAAAAATATTGGCAAATTCTGGCGTAACCAGCAGATATTTGAAAAGTCAATGAAAGCGAGAGAGGGAAGCCCTGTATATACATTTTATGATGGACCTCCAACTGCTAATGGCAAGCCTCATATAGGCCATGTTCTTACTCGTGTTATTAAAGATATGATACCACGTTATAAAACTATGAAAGGTTATATGGTCCCGCGTAAGGCTGGATGGGATACTCATGGTCTACCCGTAGAGCTTGAAGTTGAAAAGCTTCTTGGACTTAATGGCAAAGAGCAGATAGAAGAGTATGGAATGGAGCCTTTTATTAAAAAATGTAAAGAATCTGTATGGAAATACAAGGGAATGTGGGAAGACTTTTCAGGAACTGTTGGTTTCTGGGCTGATATGGACAACCCATATGTAACATATAATGATGACTTTATTGAATCTGAGTGGTGGGCTTTAAAAGAAATCTGGGACAGGAAACTCTTGTATAAAGGCTTTAAAATTGTCCCTTACTGTCCACGTTGTGGTACGCCACTTTCATCACAAGAGGTAGCACAGGGATATAAACTTGTTAAAGAACGTTCTGCAATAGTGCGTTTTAAAGTTATAGGTGAGGAGGCATATTTTCTTGCATGGACAACAACTCCATGGACGCTTCCTTCTAATGTTGGACTTTGCGTAAATCCCGATGAGATATACTGTAAAGTCAAAGCAACTGATGGCTACACATATTATATGGCAAAGGCACTTCTTGACAGTGTTTTCAATCGTCTTATAGATGAAGAAGGTGTAAAACCTTATGAAATTTTAGAAACATACACAGGAAAAGAGCTTGAATATAAAGAGTATGAGCCTCTGTATGAATGTGCGGCAAAAGTAGCAGAAAAGCAACATAAGAAAGGCTTTTTTGTAACGTGTGATTCATATGTTACAATGACAGATGGTACTGGAATAGTTCATATTGCACCAGCATTCGGTGAAGACGATGCCAATGTAGGACGCAAATATGAACTGCCATTTGTACAGTTTGTGGATGAAAAAGGCGAAATGACAAAAGAAACACCATTTGCTGGGCTGTTTGTAAAGAAAGCAGACCCAGAGGTGCTTAAAGACCTTGATAAGCGTGAACAATTATTTGCTGCTCCTAAGTTTGAACATGATTATCCGCACTGCTGGAGATGTGATACACCTCTTATCTATTATGCACGTGAGTCATGGTTTATAAAAATGACGGCAGTTAAGGATGACCTTGTACGCAATAATAATACTGTAAACTGGATTCCTGATTCTATTGGTACAGGACGTTTTGGCAACTGGCTTGAGAATATACAAGACTGGGGTATTTCACGTAATCGCTACTGGGGAACTCCTCTGAATATATGGGAGTGTGAAGGTTGCGGACATCAAGAAGCGATAGGAAGCCGTGAAGAACTCGCTAAGTGCAGTGGCAATCCTGATGATGCAAATATAGAACTTCACCGCCCATATATAGATGAAGTTACGTTTAAGTGCCCAGACTGTGGTGGTATTATGAAACGTGTACCAGAAGTTATTGACTGTTGGTTTGATTCAGGAGCTATGCCTTTTGCACAGCACCACTATCCATTTGAAAATAAAGAAATATTTGAACAACAGTTTCCAGCACAGTTTATTTCGGAAGCAGTAGACCAGACGAGAGGATGGTTCTATTCCCTTATGGCAGAGTCAACCCTTCTATTTAATAAAGCACCTTATGAAAATGTTATAGTTTTAGGGCATGTACAGGATGAAAACGGGCAGAAGATGAGTAAATCAAAAGGAAATGCTATCGACCCATTTAATGCACTTGAAACTTATGGAGCAGATGCCATTCGTTGGTATTTTTATGTAAATAGTGCTCCATGGCTGCCAAACCGCTTTCATGGTAAAGCAGTACAAGAAGGTCAGCGTAAGTTTATGGGTACACTGTGGAACACATATGCTTTTTTTGTGCTTTATGCGAATATAGATGAATTTGATGCTACAAAGTATACACTTGACTATTCAAAGTTATCTGTTATGGATAAATGGCTGCTTTCACGCCTTAACAGTACAGTAAAGGAAGTAGATGAAAACCTTGACGCATATCGTATACCTGAAACTGCAAAAGCATTACAGAGTTTTGTAGATGAGATGAGTAACTGGTATGTAAGACGCTGTCGTGAGCGTTTCTGGGCAAAAGGTATGGAACAGGATAAAATTAATGCCTATATGACGCTTTACACTGTACTTGTAACCATTTCAAAAGCCGCAGCTCCTATGGTACCATTTATGACAGAGGAAATATAC
>CANOID010000023.1 GCA_947565985.1 uncultured Lachnoclostridium sp. | reverse complement strand
TGTATATACATAAAACATTAAACTAAAAAATACAACATAATTTTTATTATGTTGTGAAAAGCATATTGAAAGAAACGAAAAAGGCTTTATAGCCTATTTTGCAAAGGGAAGAAGGGAGAGCGTATGTCACAGGAGACATGGAATTGGAATGCTTATGCTAGCCAACAAAAAAACAGGGACACATACCAATTTTATGACCCAGAAAGACTATTTCTGATAAAAGACCTAGCAGAAAGCTGGTTTCTTAATATCAAAGATATAATGAGACCATCTACCTATGACCGCTACCACAGTTATGCAAACAAATTTATCTTGCCATATGTAGGACAAATGCGTGCTGATATTTTTGACAAGACAGCTTTGTCTGCGATGCTTGCACTTCTTCGGATGGGACACAGCCAAAAAGAACCACTGTCACAGTATACAGTTTACTTTGTAGAAAGCATGGTGCGTGCCATGTTTCGTTATGGTGCAGAAAAAGGACTTGTGCCAGAGATTCATTTTGGAAAGTCAGAATACAAAATACAAAGCAAAAAATATGCCATGCCACTGTCAGAACTTGAAATGCTACAGTTAGTACATGTGACAGAACAGAAAGCACTTGATTGTCAAGTGCAGATTTTCATTCCACTATATACAGGGATTAGTTTGTCAGAACTTTGTGGACTAAAGTGGGAAGATATTGATATGGAAAACCGTAAAATTCATGTACACAGAAATTTAGTGCGTATACAGAAAAAGGCGGCAGAGGCAGCAGATTTGCACAATAATGCTGAAAATAAACATAGCAGTAACAGTAATGATAGTATTAATAGCAACAATCATAGTAATGTTAATAATTCTGGCAATGTGCAAAACAGCAAAAGAAGAACAACAACTGTATTATCCGAATGTGAACTTCCAGAGACTTCATGTCGAAGCTTTGCAATGCCTGAAAAAGTACATGCATTACTTTCAGCAGTAGAGATAATGAAAAAGCCAACAAAAGAAACATATGTGGCAGAACTTGAAAAGAAAAAAGGTAAGAGAAAGAACACTTTCAATACTTCTATACAAGTTTCTGTTTTAGGCACAGATAGAAAAACATCTCCGCCTGACCCCCGGTCTTTACAGTATCGTTTGAAAATGATAGGAGAAGAGGCTGGGATTACAGATTTAAAGTACCAGTCATTAAGAGATACATTCGCAATGTTAAGTCTAAATGCAGGTGGTGACGCATACAGTGTGGCTTGTGTAATGGGAGTAGGTGTAAATGTTATATGTGATAGATATGGACCATGGTTGATGAAGAATGATGAGTTTATGAAAGGGATTGGGTAAGGCTCGATATACTTTGCTGAAAAAAATTAATAGGCTTCTGAAAATATTTATGACCTTTGGTTAAAATTGAAAATGGCAGTTATGTTATGGATCATCAGATGCATACCATACTAAGAATAAATTAATTAAATGGGAATTTATAAATATGAATATAGTACTTGCGACAAGTGATTTTTATAGTAAACCTGCCATAGTGACTATTAAATCACTTTTAATGAACAATACAAAAGAAAGAAATTTGAATATATATTATATTGAAAATGGTCTTAGCGATGAAAGTAAGAGTAATTTGTTAGAATTAGTTAATCAAAATAGCAGATCTATTACATTTATTACTATGCCTGAAAAATTAAAGACTATATCAGGATTAATGCGTACAAATGTGATTACTTATACATACTGTTTTCTACAAGATATTTTACCCAAATTCGTGGAAAAAGCATTATTAATAGAAGCGGATACAATAGTAGTTCAAAGCTTGAAAGAATTATATAATACAAATATTGAGGATTATTATTTAGCTGCTGTTGATGATTTACAAAGTAAATTTTGTAAAGAGAAGATTGGTATTAAAGCTAATTCACCTTATTTTAATTGTGGTGTTCTGTTGATGAATTTAAAAAAAATGCGAGAAGATAATGTAACTGAAGGCATTATAAAAATTATTAAATCTGGTAAAGCAAAATTTATGTATGAAGTTCAAGATGAGATGAACTTTTTTTATGAAGGAAGAGTAAAAATATTACCTCCAAAATATAATTTTACTACTGCTATTTGTTTATTTTCATATAAGAATATGCTTCGGTATAGGTGGCCATCAACATGCTATACAGAGGAGGAGTTTAATGAGGCAAAAATAAATCCAACTATAGTTCATTTTACAAAGAATCAAATTATTCAGTCACGTCCATGGATGAAAGGTTGTATGCATCCTTATAGAGATTATTATTTAAATGTAATGTCACATACATGTGTAGCAAATATGAACTTATGGGAATCAGATAGAAAAATAACAAATAGAATAGTAAACTTTATTTATTCAAAAGTATCTAAATCCCTAATAGCATACTTGCTTGGGAGTGTACATGCATATTTTTATCCAAAATATTTATATAGATACATTTTAAAATAAGGGGAGATAAAAATGAAAGTTGTAATTCTGGCTGGTGGATTTGGCACACGTATTTCTGAAGAATCTGTTTTTAAGCCTAAACCTATGATTGAAATTGGTGATAAGCCTATTTTATGGCACATTATGAAAGGTTATGCTACTCAAGGATTTAATGAATTTATAATCTGTGCTGGATATAAGCAACATGTAATTAAAGAATGGTTTTCTGATTATTTTCTCCATACTTCAGATATCACTTTTGATTATACTAATGACTATAATGAAATAGTTGTTCATAATAAACATATAGAACGTTGGAAAGTTACAGTTGTAGATACAGGATTAAATACAATGACTGGAGGAAGAATTCGGAGAATACGTGAATATGTAGGAAATGAACCATTTATGCTTACTTATGGTGATGCAGTTGGTGATATTAATATCCATGAACTTCTCAAATTTCATGAATCTCATGGAAAAATTGGAACTATTTCTGTTTATAACTTTGGTCAGAACAAAGGTGTACTTGATATTGGGAAAAATGGCGTGGTAAGAGCGTTTCGTGAAAAATCTGACCTTGATGGTGATTTAATCAACATTGGATTTATGGTCATGAATTCAGAAATTTTTAGTCAAATTACAGATGATCAAACTGTGTTTGAACATGAGCCATTGAATAATCTTGTTAAAAATGGAGAATTGGTCTCATATACTCATAAGGGTTTTTGGCAATGTATGGATACTTTGCGTGAAAAACAACAACTTGAGGAGTTATGGAATAGTGGAAATGCGCCATGGAAAATATGGAAAGATTGAGGAATTGGAATGAGTTTTAATTTAAGTTTTTATAAAGGGAAAAAGGTATTGATTACAGGGCATACCGGTTTTAAAGGCACTTGGATGTCTGTAATGCTTGTAAACGCTGGTGCAGAAGTTATTGGTTATTCAAGTTGTAGTAAAGAGGGAACACGTTTTTTTGACTTCTGTAGAGTTATGGAACAAATTATTCATATAAAAGGGGATGTACGAGATTTAAATCATTTATTGGAAGTTTTCAAAACTTATCAACCAGAGATTGTTATTCATATGGCAGCACAACCAATTGTAAGAGATAGTTATAGGGATCCAGTAAATACATATCATACTAATGTTATGGGCACTGTAAATATTTGTGAAGCTGTGAGGCAAACTGCAAGTGTAAAATCGTTCCTTAATGTAACTACAGACAAAGTTTATGAAAATAAAGAATGGGAGTGGGGATATCGCGAGAATGAGCCTTTGGATGGTTATGATCCATATTCTAATTCAAAATCATGCTCAGAGCTAATTACTCATAGTTATAGACGTTCTTTTTTTTCTGGGTGTCATGTTGCTATTTCTACAGCTCGTGCAGGTAATGTTATTGGTGGAGGAGATTTTGCAAATGATCGTATTATTCCAGACTGTGTTAGAGCCGCAATTAAGAAAGAAGAAATTGTAGTTCGTAATCCCTTCTCAATTCGTCCTTACCAGCATGTGCTTGAACCGATATATGCTTATCTTATGATAGCAGCAGAACAATATAAAAACCCAAAATATTCATCTTGTTATAATATAGGACCAGATAATGAAGATTGTTTGCAAACTGGTGCATTAGTTGACCTTTTTGTTAAATATTGGGGAGATGATTTAAAATGGATTAGTCAATATGATAGTGGTCCCCATGAAGCAAATTTTTTAAAACTTGATTGTGCAAAACTAAAGGCTACATTTGATTGGAAACCACATTGGAATTTAGAAATTGCTATTGAAAAGGTGATTGAGTGGAGTAAATCTTGGATCAAAGGTGAAGATGTACGTTTAGTTATGGATAAGCAGATAAACGAATTTTTGGCTATGTAAAATTATAATGTTTTTAAAGATAGATAATAGGATATTTATATTTCAAAGAGGGATGAAAATGAAAAAAGTAATTATAACAGGAGCTGGTGGATTTGTAGGAAGTGTACTTACAAAAAAATTTATAGATAATGGAATTGCTGTAGTTGCTGTATCTTTGGCATTTAATGATGAGATATTTCCAGAAAGTTCTTTGGTTACAAAAATTGAGTCAGAGATTAATGCTCCAGAAATATTAAAAAGTTCTATCCCAAAAGGTGAGTATGATGCTTTCTATCACTTGGCATGGATGGGAGTCAATGGACCTGACAAATCTAATCCAGTTATACAACTTGATAATATTAAGGTAACCATAAATTGTGCTTTTGTCGCAAAACAGCTTGGATGTAAAAAATTTTTGTGTTCAGGAACAATAGCAGAACAATCCATAAAAAGTTTATTTAAGCTAGAAAAAACTAGTGATGGTATGATCTATGGTATAGCAAAATATTGTACACATATGATGCTTGAAACATATTGTAAAAATATTGGATTGGATTTTGTATGGATGCAATTTTCAAATATATATGGACCTAAAAATAAAACTGGTAATCTTGTAAGTTATACAATGCATAATTTGCTTATAGGAGATGAAGCAATATTTGGTCCAGCTTTACAGTTATATGATTTTATATACATAGATGATTTAATTGAAGCAGTATATAGACTTGGATTATATAAAACAAGACAAAATTTTTATTTTATTGGGTCTGGAGAACCAAAAATTTTAAAAGATTATTTGACTCAAATGGGTGAAATATGTGGAAAACCTGAATTAATAAAGATTGGAGCAAGGCAAGATGATGGAATAGTCTATGACATTGATATGTTTGATATTAGTAAATTAATAGATGACATCGGAAACTATAATATAACTAGCTTTAGTAAAGGCATTGCTTCGATATTAAATCATTATTGACAATATAAGCAACCATAAAACAAAGCAAAGAAAGATGAGTAGAGTTATGAATAGATATGATTATATTGTTATTGGTGCTGGATTGGCTGGTGGTGTTATAGCTAGAAAACTCGCAGAAGAAAAAGATAAGAAAATTCTAATTGTAGAGAGAAGAAAACATATTGCTGGTAATATATACGATTATGTTGATCAGCATGGTGTTAAAATTCAAAAATATGGACCTCATGTTTTTCATACCAATAATGACGAAGTATATAAATTTATTTCACAATATTGTACACCAGTAAATTATAGAACAAAATGTGAGGCAATAATTGATAATATTGCTACACCATCTCCTTTTAATTTTAAAACTATAGATCAATTCTATTCAAAAGAAGAAGCGGAGGAATTAAAAAAGAGGTTGTCCAGTTATTATATAAATAGACATTCGGTAACAGTTGTAGAGATGCTAAAATCAAATGATAAAAAAATAAGAGGATTTGCAAATTTTTTATTTGAAAAAGATTATAAACCTTATACAGCAAAACAGTGGAATTTAAATCCTTCACAAATTGATCCATCTGTATTAAAAAGAGTCCCAATAATACTTTCGTATGAAGATAAATATTTTAATGATAAATATGAGTTTATGCCAGACAATGGTTTTCTTTCGTTGTATGAAAATATGATAGATCATTATAATATTAATATAAAATTAGAGACTGATGCATTAGAATATATTACATTTAATGATGATAAAAAAGAAATACTATATGATGGAATAGTTTCTAATATCATTTATACAGGAGCTATTGATGAACTTTGTCGGTATAGGTATGGAGTTCTTCCTTATAGATCATTATATTTTGACTTTCAATCTATTCAAACAAAAAGTTTTCAAAATGCTGCTATAGTGTATCCACAGATAGAAGATTATACAAGAATCACTGAATATACAAAAATGCCATTTCAGGATTGTAACGAATGGACTTGTGTTGCTTATGAGTATCCTGTGAAATATGATAAACATGCAAAGATTGGATTTGAACCTTATTATCCAGTTTTGACAGAAAAAAGCCAAAATATCTATAGAAAATACAAAAAGTATATAGAACAATATATAAATCTTACATTATGTGGGAGATTAGCTGAATTCAGATACTATAATATGGATCAAGTTATAATAAGGGCACTAGAAATATATCATGATATGGAGGATAAAAATGGTTCAATTATTTGATTTTAAGGAACTTGAATTAAAGGGAGCATACCTTATTAAACCTTTCTATGTTTCTGATGAACGCGGTGGTTTAATTAAAGATTATAATATAGATACATTTAGTAATAATGATATAAATTATAGCCTAAAAGAAGTATTTTATACAATTTCCAAAAAAGGTGTTATTCGTGCAATACATTTTCAATTAGGAAAACAGCAAGCAAAACTTGTTCGTTGCATATCTGGTCATATTTATGATGTTATTGTAGATTTAAGACCAAATTCTAAGACCTTTGGTCAATGGATGGGATTTCATCTTTCTGCTAAAAATATAAATACTCTCTTAGTTCCAGAGTACTTTGGACATGGTTATTTAGTTATTGAAGATTCAATTGTAAGTTATAAGTGTGCTGAGAGCTTTTATGCGGAAGGTGATTCTGGTATTATGTATAATGATCCAGATATTGGGATTAAATGGCCTTTTGAAATGATTGGAGGGAAAAATAATTTAATTATTAGTGAAAAAGACTTGAAACTGATGAGTTTTACAAATTATAAAATATTGGAGTGCGAAAAATGAATAAGTTGTCTGATTTACAGAAAGTACAACTTGATATATTAAAAGAGTTTATTAGAGTTTGCAATTTGTTAAATTTAAGATACTTTTTAGTAGAGGGATCAATGCTTGGTGCTAAAAGACATAATGGGTTTATTCCATGGGACGATGATATAGATGTTGCAATGCCAAGAAAAGATTATGAAATTTTTTTAAAAAAAGCAAATAGTAAATTTTGCACTCCCTATCATCTTACAACATATAAAGATAAAGAGCATTATTGGATGACTGCTATACTATGGAATACTGATGTAAAAGTTCAATTAAGTAATGCAACAGAAACAATTACAAAATTTGCATGGATTGATATAATTCCATTGGATGGTATGCCAGATAACAGCATACTACAGAAACTTCATTATACACATTTTTATTTATATCGTGTATTATTTCAAGCTTCACATTTTTCAAAGATTGTAAATGTTTTGCGTTCAAGACCTTGGTATGAAAAAATATGTATCAAATTGTTTCAGACAATAAAACTGGAAAATTTGTTTAATAGTACGAAGATTGGAAATCGGCTACATACAATAATGCAAAAATACAGCTATGATAGTTCTAATAATGTAGTATCTTTTATAAGCGATTATAAATTTAAAGAAATAATGCCAAAAGATTGGTATGGACAAGGCAAAAAAATTAAGTTTGAGACAATACAGGCTAATGGCGTTGCGAATGCAGATATGTATTTAAAACATTTGTATAATGATTATATGGTTTTTCCACCTATAGAAAAGCAAAAAGGAAAGCATAGTGCAATAATATTAAAATAAGACAATATTCTAAGTTATTAATAAAAATAGGAGGAAGTATTAATGGATAAGATAAGTGTCATTTTGCCTGTTTATAAAGTTGAAAAATATATTAAACAATGTATGGAATCTGTATTAAATCAAACATATACAAATTTGGAAATCATTCTTGTCGATGATGGTTCTCCAGACAATTGTGGAAAGATATGTGATCAATATGCAGAAAAAGATTCAAGGGTACAAGTAATACATAAGAAAAATGGAGGTGCGCCAGCAGCTAGGAATGATGCAATTGATATTTGTACTGGTGATTGGATAGCTTATGTAGACCCAGATGATTGGACAGAAATTAATGAATTTGAAGAAGTAATGAAGGTAGCCAAAAAAGATAACTCAGATATTGTTATTTTCAATACATATTTAAATAGTGATACTAATCAAAAAGTGATGCAAGCATTTCCAGAAGATTTTATTACTGAAGATAGAGAATTAATTTATTTAATGCAACTATCTGCATTAAATAAAAATTATACTCCATATTTACATGAATGGAGTCAAGGTTTTCCATGGGATAAAATTTTTAAGGCATCGTTGATTAAAAATAATAACATTTATTGGCCTACTCATTTAAAAGCAAATGATGATGTTGTTTTTTGCCTTCATGCTTTTCAATATGCAAAGAAAGTTTCTTATCTTAATAAAACTTTGTATCATTATAGAGTGAATCCTGAATCAATTGGTCATAAATTTATGCCAGATAGAATTCAAGTGGATAAAGATATATATAATGAGATGTTGAGAATAAAAAAAATATATAATCTTGATGATGAATATGATATGGCTTTATATGCAAGAATTGTCTCTAATATGTGGTTATGTACAAAAAGATGTTTTTTTCATCCAGATAATAAAAAAAATTTTAAACAAGTAATGACTGAATTGAAAAATACATTGAAAGATGAACCTTTTTACTCTGCATTTGAAAAGGTTGATAGAAATAAATTGGATGGTGGTGCAAAGTATATTTCATTAATTCGGCATAATAACGCATGGTGGATTTATTTATTATATCGAATTGCATCAATGAAGCACAAATAATCAAATAACTGAATTAATATAATTTATAATATAACTTTTATATTATTTATCATTTCTTAATTAAATTATATAATAGAACTATAAAAGAGCAAATTTGAATAATAGTCAAAACATATGTTTTATATTTAGGAATATTATGTAAATTTCTACAATAAAAAATAGGCAAATATACACTAAATAAAGTGATTTTTTTCTTACAATTTTTTGCATTTAAATTGATAAATATAATATTTTTATGCAATTTTTAGATTTGCTCATTTATAGTAATTAAAATGTTGTTTTTAATATCAACAACTATAATAAAATGCTAGTTCAGGTAAATGACATGATTATTTGTAAATAGGTATATAAGAGATGAGCAAAACACAAATTTGGCATACAATATACTGTTTTAAAACATTACTAAATACGCTATATATCGTATCGTCTTTTGAGAAAAATAGAGTTTTGTTCATCTCTAAGGTATATTAGAAAAGAGGGTATAATAATGGAATACTTGTTTAACTATGTAAATAATTTTGAGCGATATAAAAATATAAAAAGCATATTACAATATGGAAAATCTGAAAAAATTTCTGCACCGAAAATTTCTGTCATTATGCCAATATACAATAATCCTACTATGTTTAAAAAAGCATTACTTTCAGTTCTAAATCAGAAGTGTGAATTTAAATATGAAATAGTAGTAGTAGATAATATACCATTTAATGAAAGCAAGGATGAGGAGTTAGAATTTGTTGAACATCTTCATGATAATCGAATTTTATATTTTCGTAATTTAGATAATATTGGAATGTATGGTAACTGGAATAGGGGAATAGAATTAGCAAGAAGTGAATATGTGACATATTGTCACAATGATGATATTTTAGAACCATATGCTTTACAGAGATTATATGATTTACAAAAGAAATATGGTAAACGTTTAATTGCATCTGAATTTAATTTAATAGATGAGAGAGATAAATATATAAAGAAGTTAGATCCAAATAGAAAAATAGGACTTTTTTATCAAAAAAAAGACTTTATATATAGGAAATTTGATATTTTTTTAAATAATGCTGGTTTTGGAGTTGGATGTTTATTTAATAGGAATATTTTATTAGAAATTGGTGGTTTTAATCCAGATTACTATCCATCTGCAGATTATGCTTTATTTATAAAGTATATTTTTGAATATGGTGGGGTGTTTAATAGAATTCCAACATTTAGCTACCGGAAAGCTGCAAATGAATCATATTCTACATATGAAAAATTTGTTGAGCAGGATAAGTTCTTTAGAGAATGTATGCTAGATAGAATGTATATCTCTAATTGGATAGGAAAGAAAATCATAGATGCAAATTATAACTATGGTCTGCGTAATTTTGCTATAAAGTGGGGAAATAATGGAGAAAAAACCATTAGAGATTCTAAATTGAAACGAAGCTATAGAATGATGTGTATTCTTAATAAAGTGAATTCTATTAGAAGATTTACAATACATTCCAATTGATAAAATATTTTTATTGTTGAGGAAAAATATGAAGAAAAGAAGTGTATTTGAAAACTATATATATAATGTTATATATCAAATTTTAGTTATTATTACACCTTTAATTACAACACCATATATATCAAGGATTTTAAAGGCAGATGGAATAGGTGCTTATAGTTATACTTATTCAATTGTATATTATTTTACGTTAGTAGCAGGGTTGGGGTTATCTATGTATGGGCAAAGAGAGGTAGCTTATCATCAGAACAATATAAAAGAGAGAAGCAAAATTTTTTTTGAAGTTGAACTTTTTCGCATTATGACTGTTGGCTTTGCAATTATTTGCTATTTATATTTTTTAACATTTATTAATAATGAACAATATAAAGTTTTATTCCAAATACAAACAATAAGTATTGTATCTGTTTTGTTTGATGTTAGTTGGTTTTTTCAAGGTATGGAAGAATTTAGAAAAACAATATTGCGAAATTTATTTGTAAAAATTATAGGAGTTGTTTGTATTTTTATATTTATTCATAAAAAAAGCGACCTTAGTTTATATACGTTAATCCTTGTAGGCACTGTATTTATTGGAAACATTTCATTATGGTTTTATTTACCTAAATATATTATATTTTGCAGACTAAAAGAATTACAACCGTTTAGAAATATTAAAACTATCTTTGAACTTTTCATTCCTATGATGGCTACTTCTGTATATAATGTTTTAGATAAAACAATGATTGGTTTAATCACTTCATCTAATATAGAAAACGGATATTATGAACAAACAACAAAAATTGTCGCTGTAACAATGGCCATTCTTACATCTTTGGGAGTAGTGTTATTACCTAGAATGGCTAATTCTTATGTACAAGGCAAAAAGAATGAGTTTAAGAATTTAGCTGACATTTCATATCGCTTTATTATGTGGGCTTCTTGTCCCATTTGTTTTGGCATTATTTCAATAAGTTCAAATTTAGTGCCTTGGTTTTTGGGCAATGAATTCAATAAAGTATCATTATTGCTAAAAATATATGCCATAGTAGTATTATTTATTCCTCTTAGTAATATAGCAGGCGCTGCTATTTTAACCCCTACAAGAAGACAAAACAAAGGAAGTTTTGCAGTATTGATTGGTGCATTAGTCAATTTTAGCTTTAATTTAATTTTAATTAGATATTATAATTCTCTTGGAGCGGCTATTGCAACTATTGTTGCAGAGTTCATAGTTACATTAATTCATTTTTTCTTTATTAGAAATGATGTTAATCTTTATTCATTATTTGTTTTTTGGATTAAGCATATTTTGGCGTCAATTTTAATGGCAATTGCTATTATTTTGATTACAAAATTATTCTATTTGGCATATCCTATCAGTGATATTCTTATGAATATTATTCAAATAGTGTTTGGAATATTTATATATATTGTAATTTCACTATATTTTTTACATGATGGAAGTTTGCTAAACAAAATTATAAATATGATAAATAATAAGGAATAATAGGTGATAAATAATGCTTTACTTTATGTATATATTATTGATTTTTATGTTAGTTTTAAGTTTTTTTCTTGGAAGAAAGGATCCATTTTCTCCAGCAGTAGTGTTTTGTGCATCGTTTGTATTTTGCTGTTCATGGGCTGTTGTTTTTGCTAATCAATGGAATTTAGAGCTTCATGTCAATACTTTTAATGTGATTATATTTGGAGTATTTACTTATATGATGTCCGCTTTGTGTGCAAGATTATTTATGGAAAAAATTAAAGGAAGAAAAGTTTATTTACAAGAAATTTCATCAATTGAAATACAAAATTGGATTGTATTATTATGTATTTTAGGTGAAATATTTGTAATTATACTTTCAATTTTTTCTTTAAAAAAAATCACTGGACTTGATAATATTTCCAGTGCTATTAATGCATATGACCAGTCAGTAAAATTTTCAGATAAACCATATAATTATCCAATGTATGTTAATTTATTAAGAAGAGCTGTAGGAGCATTAGGATATTGGTTTGCATATGTACTGGCTAGTTGTTATATATCCAATAAAAAAATTAAAATAGGGTATCTTTTAGTTTTTTCTTTAAGTTTTGTATCACAATTATTATCTGGTGGTAGAAATGCATCAATTAATATGGTTATTGGATTATGTGCATTTTTTGCATTTTTTGCACAAAAAAAGAAAAAATTTTATAAATATCATATTCCTATTAAGATTTTTTTAAGAGTAATAATAATTGTTTTAGTTGCATTATTTTTTTTCCAAAGACTTGGTATTGCCATGGGCAGAGATGTTGTAACTATTGGCATTAATTATGTTGCTGGTTACTGTGGAGCACAAATAAAAAATTTAGATATTTTTTTACAAGAATCAATACCAATTTCAAAAATTTGGGGTAGCCAGACGTTTATTAATGTTATTAATTGGATTGGTCCTAAAATTGGAATATTAGAAAACCCTTATAGACTTTATTTACCTTTTAGAAGGGTTAATAATATGAACCTAGGAAATGTATCAACCACTTTTATGTCATTTTACTATGACTTTGGGGTTGCAGGAGTTATAATTTTGACAATGATTATGGCATTATTTACTCAAATATTAAATGAAAATATTAAACGTGTTAAACTAAAAAATATACCATCTATTTCTGTAATAGTTTATGGATATGTTTTTAGTTCAATTGTCTTTTCATTCTTTTCAAACAAATTTTATGAGCAAAATTTTACGCCAACATTTTTTAGATATATATTATGGTGGTTCTTTTTTAATATTCTTTTTAAAAAAATTAATGTTAAATTGAAAAAAACATAAGATGGAAAAATAAAATTTTTAAAGAAAGGAAAAATAGAATGAAAGCACTAATTTTGAATTCAGGTTCAGGTTCTCGCATGGGAGTTCTCACATCTGAACATCCAAAGTGTATGACAAAAATTTCTGTAAAAGAAACAATCATTGACCGTCAGCTTAAACAAATTGTTGATGCAGGAATAGAAGATATAATTATTACGACAGGTGCATTTGATGGAATGCTTGTTCAATACTGTCAAAGCCTTAATTTGCCAGTACATATTACTTTTATCAAAAATCCTATTTATGCAGAAACAAATTATATTTATAGCATTTACTGTGCCAAAGAGTACCTTGATGATGATATTATTTTAATGCATGGTGATTTAGTATTTGAAAATAAAGTATTTGATAGTGTTGTTAATAGCAAGACTAGTTGTATAACAGCTAGTTCTACATTGCCACTTTCGGAAAAAGATTTTAAAGCAGTTGTGAAAAATGGACAAGTGACTGCTATTGGTGTGGAGTTCTTTAATGAAGCAATGGCTGCTCAACCTCTTTATAAATTATATAAAGATGACTGGAAAGTATGGCTAGATAAGATTATAGAATTTTGTGAAAGTGGGAATAGAAAATGTTA
Source organism: uncultured Lachnoclostridium sp. (assembly GCA_947565985.1). GTDB lineage: Bacteria > Bacillota > Clostridia > Lachnospirales > Lachnospiraceae > Butyribacter. Next base: position 17,268 of record CANOID010000023.1, on the reverse strand, counting down.
CGCAGAAAATGCTTTTAATCAAGTTTCAGCTGACTGTAATATTGTTGCACTTGATTTGAAAAATCAACTTTGTAGTGAGATTGATAATTCAGAAGATTTGGCTGTAGTTTTTAACAGACTTAAAGAAATAGAAAATCGTACAGTTTATATGTGTTTTTCTACAGATATTATACACAGTGGACATATTTCTATTATTAGGAAAGCTGAAAAATTGGGAAAGTTGATTATTGGTGTTCTTTCTGATGAAGCAGTTGTTAGTTATAAAAGATTTCCGCTTCTTCCATTTGCAGAACGTAAAGCAATGTTTGAAAATATAGTTGGAGTTTATAAAGTTGTAGAACAAAAAACACTTAGTTATAAGGAGAATTTGAATAAATATAGACCAGATTATGTTGTTCATGGAGATGATTGGTTATCTGGTTTTCAGAAACCCATTCGTGACGAAGTGTGTTCGGTACTTGCTTCTTATGGTGGAAAATTAGTGGAATATCCATATGCAAGAGATGAAAAGTATATTGATTTAGAGAAACGAACCAAAACAGAACTCTCCACACCAGATGTGAGAAGAACACGACTTAAGAAAGTACTTGCTATGAAAGGTACTATTTCAGCTATGGAAGCACATAGTGGTCTAACAGGGCTTATTGTGGAAAATACTATTGTGGAAGAAAATGGTGGTGCTAGGCAGTTTGATGCCATATGGATTTCCAGTCTTTGTGATTCCACGGCAAAAGGAAAACCAGACATTGAACTTGTGGATATGACAAGCCGTTTTCGCACAATTGATGATATATGTGAGGTAACTACAAAGCCAATTATTTTTGATGGAGATACAGGCGGATTGACAGAACATTTTGTATATACTGTAAGAAGCTTAGAACGTATGGGTGTTTCTATGGTGATTATTGAGGATAAGACTGGTCTTAAGAAAAATTCTTTATTTGGTACAGAAGTGGTTCAAACACAGGCATCTATTGCAGATTTTTCTGCAAAAATTGCAGCTGGAAAGAAGGCACAAAGAACTGAAGATTTTATGATTTGTGCTCGTATTGAAAGCTTGATTTTGGAACAAGGAATGCAGGATGCGCTTGATAGAGCTTTTGCATTTACAAAAGCAGGAGCAGATGCCATTATGATTCATAGCAGAAAAAAAGATTCTGATGAAATCTTTGAATTTGTGGAGAAGTATCGTGCAAAAAACACAACAACTCCACTAGTAGTCGTTCCAACATCATTTAATACTGTAACAGAGGAAGAATTTAAACAACATGGTGTGAATATTATTATTTATGCAAACCAACTTACACGTACAGGTTTTCCAGCTATGCAAAATGCCGCTAAAATGATACTGCAAAATCATAGGGCAAAAGAGTGTGATGATGTATGTATGCCATTTAAGGACATTATCCGTCTAATACCAGAGGAGTGATTGAATGAAACAGATAATATTAGAATCTTTGAAAGGGATTAAAGATATTCTTCATGGAAAGAAATTCCTTCTAGTACATGATATAGCATATGAATTTTTGCAAATCAAAGATTTTTTTACTGAATTTCCTCATATAGAATTTTCAGAATTCACACCAAATCCTTTATATGAACAAGTTTGTAAAGGAATAGAAATATTTAATAGTGAGTCATGTGAATTGATTGTTGCGGTTGGTGGGGGTAGTACCATTGATATAGCAAAATGTATTAAGCTCTATTGTAAGATGGACAATAGTATTAATTACTTGAAGCAAGAATTATGTGATTCTGATATTCCCTTAATTGCCATACCAACTACGGCAGGGACGGGAAGCGAGTCTTCTAGACATGCAGTAATTTATTATCAAGGGGAAAAACAATCTATATCTCATATAGATATCTTACCTAATTATGTGGTATTGGAACCATCTGTATTAAAGACATTGCCTGTTTATCAGAAAAAATGCACTATGATGGATGCACTTAGTCAAGCTATTGAATCTTGGTGGTCTATAAATTCAACATATGAAAGTATAGAATACTCAAAAAAGGCAATTCAGTTGATTAAAGATAATTGGGAAAAATATATATTTGAAAATGCTGATTTGTCAGCAAAGAAAGTTATGGAGGCAGCAAATCTTTCTGGACGTGCTATCAATATTACATCAACAACAGCAGCTCATGCTATGAGCTATAAAATTACATCTATGTATAAACTACCACATGGTCATGCAGTTGCTATTTGCTTACCAGAGGTTTGGAAATATATGGTGAACAATATTGATAATTGCATTGATGCTAGAGGTGAAGAATATCTGAGAAAAACTTTGAATCAAATTGCTGAAATAGTAGATGTGGAATATTATAAGGTAATGCTTAAAAAGATGGAAATACAATATCCTATATTTATAGATAAGAATGTAGAATTAAATATTTTAGTTAATTCAGTAAATCCAATAAGACTTAAAAATAATCCTGTTAAACTTAATATAGATATTTTAAGAGAAATGTATGAAAGGATAATAAAATGAAGGTTAAAACATTAGCTGAAATAATCGGCTCAGATTTTTATACAGGTGTTCCAGATTCCCAACTAAAGCCACTTTGCAATTATTTAATGGACACATATGGAATAGATGTACAACATCATGTAATTGCTGCAAATGAAGGCAACTGTACTGCTCTGGCAGCAGGATACTATTTGGCAACAGGAAAAATTCCTGTTGTATATATGCAAAATAGCGGCGAGGGTAATATAATTAATCCTGTTGCCAGCTTGTTAAATAATAAAGTCTATGCTATTCCTATGGTCTTTATTATAGGATGGAGAGGTGAACCAGGGGTTCACGATGAACCACAGCATATTTACCAAGGTGAAATAACCATAAAACTTCTTGAAGATATGGATATTAAATATTTTATTATAGATAAAGAAACTTCTAATGAACAAATAGAAGCCACAATGTCAAAGTTTAGAAAAATCCTTGCTTCTGGTAAAGATGTTGCATTTATTATACGCAAAGATGCTCTTTCTTACAATGGCAATGTTAAATATCAGAATAATAATACTATGATGCGTGAAGAAGTCATTCGACATATTGTAGGAATATCTGGAACAGACCCAATTATATCCACAACAGGCAAGGCAAGTCGTGAACTATTTGAAATACGTGTTGCTAATGGACAAAGCCATAAATATGATTTCCTGACAGTTGGTTCTATGGGGCACAGTTCTTCTATAGCTCTTGGCATTGCAGTAAATAAACCTGAAACAAAAGTGTGGTGTATAGATGGAGATGGTGCTGTTTTAATGCATATGGGAGCTATGGCTATTATTGGTGCCAATGCCCCTAAGAACATGGTTCATATAATTATCAATAATGAATCACATGAGACAGTGGGTGGTATGCCAACCATAGCCCATAAAACTGATTTTGTTGCATTGGCAAAGGCATGTGGATATACATATGCAGTAAGTGCAGATAATTTTGAAAGTTTGGACAAGGAACTTAACATTGCTAAAAATAGGGATGGGCTATGCATGATAGAAGCAAAATGTTCTATTGACTCAAGAAAAAATTTAGGAAGACCTACTACAACTGCACTTGAGAATAAGAGGAATTTTATGGAGCATTTAAAATAAAAGTGTATTGGTAGAGAAATTTTTCAAAAAGCTGCATTTTCAAAAACAATGTTTCCACATACTATTGCAACACGATTCATTACTGCTAACATTATATATCAAGAGGTTGTTTAGGAAATTCCGTTATATTGAATTAAAAAGAAATTTTTTGAGATGGGATTTATACTGCAAAAAACAAATATCTTATTGGATAATTCGTTGCATTGAAAAATGGTTTGCTTCAATATATTTATTGATATATCCATAAAAAAAATTGTTTCCTGTGGAGTATTGCGTATGTACGAAATACGAATCTAGTACAACAAAGAGCCAAATAGAAAAGTTTTTAGTCAGTTATGGTTTTTGCGGATACCCAAGTGGCAGTAGTGCCTAAATGCTGTTGCCACTATTAGTCTTTAACATAAGACATTGGGTTTCTAAATGTATCTTTTAAATTTCCTTTATTAAAACACTAGTGCATTGGGAAATAATATAAGGTAATAATCCTAATTCAATAAAGTTTTTGATAACATTGTATTTTTTATCTTTTATGCTAGATATCTTCCTATGCTCTTCTGCTTAATGCATCATTTGATTATGGTCTCTGATAGCTTTTCTCTTGTTTCATACTCCAGACGTTTCTGCTTATTTAAACTAATCACTTGGAGTTGTTTATAAGCACTGTCAATATATTTATTTTTTGTTACTATTATTTCAAGCTTTTCCTTACGTTCAGAACTGATAAACTTCGCCTATAAAAGAAAATCGTTACTTTTTTTCTAATCTTTTAAGAAGTTTTGACAATTCCAAAATATGAAATTTCATTTTGTCCATAAGGATAGTATTTCTTTTATTCTTTCTAATATGAAAACAAGAATAATATTCACCTGTATGCTTGAAAAGTTTAAAGTCTAAAATGCTAATGCTAACACATTTTTTAAAAACATCATATTTTTGTTCCTCATGTATTTGCTCTGTATACATTTTAAAAAGATAAAATAAAGAGCGATCCGTACAAACCTTTAATTCTGATAACTGTATTTTGGTATTAATTTCAGTGTCATTGTTCATTAAAATGCATATATCTAAAATGCCTTGTTTATCTTCTTAACATTATTTTCTCATATAAATATTAAAACTGTGATTTTTTTCTAATTGTACTCATACGTCTAAAGATTATTTGCAATTATATTATAATAATTGATAATATAATTCAAGAATACTTTTTTAAATACTTAATATTATTAATATGGAACATCTTTCATATAAATAGTAAAGCTATTTTATGCATATATAATAACATATTAAACATATGTTATTAAGTATTTTTCATAATATGGATAGGTCAATTTTATTTTTTTGAGATTAAAAAAAATAAAAAAAATTTTTATAGTAATAGTTAGATTTATGTGTTAGGATATATTCTAGATTATTGTATTTAATTTTGAAAAAATATTAGGCAATATTATTAGTGGTGAAATAAAGATATGAAAATAATATATATAGCACATAGTGGTTTTCTTTTAGACACCGGAAATGCGTATTTTTTGTTTGATTATTATAAAGGTATGCTACCAGCCATAGACAAAGATAAACCACTTGTAGTTTTTGTCAGTCATAAACATCAGGATCATTTTACTCCACAGATATTCTCGCTTGCTGATACGCATCCTAACACGTTATTTATTCTTGCAAAAGGTGTACCATATAAGCATTTGGCTTTGAAGTTTTCAAGACAAATGGCAATGCATGGTTTAGATAAAATATTTCCCTTAAAAAGGGATATTTCCGAAACAGTAACACTGTCAAATAGAAAAGAACTAGTAATAAAAACTCTGCGTTCCACAGATGATGGAGTAGCATTCTTACTTTTTTATGAGGGAAAAAGATATTATCATGCTGGTGATTTAAACTTGTGGATATTGAACAGTAACACGGAAAGCGAAAATAAAAATATGGAAAAAAGGTTTTTGACAGAAATGGAGAAGTTAAAAAATATGGATATTGATATAGCATTTGTTCCACTTGACCCAAGGCTTGGGGATAATGCCTATTGTGGTTTGGAAACATTTCTTCTTTATACAAATTGTCATTGTGTCTTTCCAATGCACTGTTGGGGACAATATAGTATAATAGATGTTTTTTTGAATAAGCATCCTGAGTATGTTAATATAGTTAAAAAAATTTCATTTGAAAATCAGACCATCGTTGTTTAGTAATTACTTTTAATCTGTTTTATTTTTTATTGAAATACTGTAGCCGTAATTCCATTAGCTTTAGATGATGGGTTAAGACCACAAAACTAACAGTTGATATAGAGTAAGTTTTCTGCTATAATTTACCTATGCACGAACATTGATAACTGTATATAGATGGTTGTGCTGGGAAATATGATGACAAAAACCAAGCAATTCTCCAGCACATATAATATACAATGTAAAATGTACAATATATACTATTATAGGGCAGGAGCTGTCCGAATTAACGCCTGTGGAGTTAGTAGATTACGAAAATGATGAAGCAGGAAGCCCATTGACTGTAGTTGACAAGGAGAATATAATATGAAAGTATTAATGCTTAACGGAAGCCCTCATGTGCAAGGTAACACTTATATTGCACTGCACGAAATGGAAAAGGTTTTTACAGAAGAAAATATTGAAACTGAGATATTACATATTGGAAATAAGGACATACGTAGTTGTATTGCATGTGGTAATTGTTTTACGGCTGGAAAGTGTGTGTTTAATGATTTGGTTAATGAAACTGCTGAAAAGTTTGAAAAGTGCGATGGGTTTGTAGTGGGTAGCCCTGTTTACTATGCTTCTGCTAATGCTACCTTAGTCGCTTTTATGACAAGACTTTTTTACAGCACGCATTTTGATAAAACTATGAAAGTGGGTGCTGCGGTGGCAGCAGCTAGGCGTGGAGGATTGACTGCTACTTTTGATGAATTGAATAAATTTTTTGCAATCTCAGGGATGCCAATTGCTTCAGGACAATACTGGAATGGTATTCATGGTACATCAACAGGTGAAGCCGAACAAGATATAGAAGGGTTACAAATGATGCGTACTCTTGCACATAATATGGCGTTTTTAATGAAGAGCATTGCACTTGGAAGAGAAAAATACGGAATTCCAGAGAAAGAGCCATTTGTCAGAACGAATTTTATACGTTAAAAAAATGGTGATATTGGACTAAATTAATGCGCAAGTCTAGTAAATACAATTATGTGCATTGACAATTTCTTTTGCAATGCAAAACCCTAGCCCAAAGTGTTCTTTATCAGTATGATTTTGCTCTGAACGGTACGTTTAAAAATCAGAGTTTTTTCATTATCAGATATGCCACACCTTGTATTAGAGAAGCTAAAAACTAGGTATGGTTTTATATATTTAAGTGAAATGCAGATTTTTCCACCAGAGGGGGTTTTAAAAACACCATCGGCTTTGCTAATAATTCAGTCATCTGGAATAATAAATAAAATTAATTTTGATAGAATTAGTATCGCATTGCCAGAATGGAATGACAAAAGGCTGACAGAGGAGAATTTTATCAATCAATACGCAATTACAGGACGGGTATTAAGATGGGATTATTTGTATGGTGTTAGTTGGTTAGAAGCATTGCAAAAAAGGCAAAAAAAGTACAAGAAGTCACAAGTTTAGAATACAGAACAAAAGGATATTGGCTTATTATGTCAGGAATAGTGTTAAATATTATTTTAGCAAAAATTGAAAAAAGTACTTGCATTTTTGGGAAAGATAGTGTATAGTAGTCATTGTTGGTACGGATAAATGTTATATACCATCAAATTAAATATTTGGTCTGTTGGTCAAGCGGCTAAGACGTCGCCCTCTCACGGCGAAAACAGGGGTTCGATTCCCCTACAGACTGCTACTGTTTATTGTAAACAGCCCAACCCGAGGAAGCCTGTAAAATTATTTAATTTATGGGCTTTTTTTAGTTGTTGTAGAAGTGAACTACCCATTGTCTAAAGCCAATGGGCTTCCTGCTTCAATTTTGGAGTGAAGCAACTAGTTATGTTTGAATGTTTTTAAATATTTTTCAAAGTTATTATTGACAACTAATAATTGTTAGATTATACTAACTATAATAGATATAAAAAACATATTGGCATTTCAAATAGGAGGGTGATATTATGCCACTTACTATGGTAAATTCTGGTGAGAAATGTGAGATTAAGAAAGTTGGTGGGAAAGAAGAGACCAAGAAGTTTCTTGAGAACCTTGGTTTTGTCACAGGTGGTATTGTTACAGTTATTTCGGAAACTGGTGGAAACCTTATTGTAAATATCAAAGATTCTAGGGTTGCTATTGGCAGAGACATGGCAAACAAGGTTACAATCCAACCTGTATAATATAGTAATCTGTATATAACTTTTGTAGCATGATATTTTTTACATATATATGGAGGTTTTATTATGAAAACTTTAAAAGAAGTAACCAGTGGAAATACTGTAAAAGTAGTTAAGCTTAATGGTGAAGGTCCAATTAAAAGAAGAATAATGGATATGGGAATTACTAAAGGTGTAGAAGTTTTTGTAAGAAAAGTTGCACCTTTAGGAGACCCTGTGGAAGTAACAGTAAGGGGATATGAGTTGTCACTTCGCAAAGCAGATGCTGAAATGGTTGTGGTTAAATAATAGTAATAATATTTTTTTGCCTATTTGTTAGTTTAAACTAATAATAGATAGATTAAACGTATACAAGATAGTATCAACTTATCCAAAAATAGTTTTAAAATGCATGTGTGAATGGAGGAAAAATATGTCAGTTAAAATTGCATTAGCGGGTAATCCAAATAGTGGTAAGACAACATTGTTTAATGCACTTACAGGTTCAAATCAGTTTGTTGGCAACTGGCCGGGGGTTACTGTAGAAAAGAAAGAAGGTAAATTAAAAGGGTATAAAGATGTCACGATTATGGATTTGCCGGGTATTTATTCACTGTCACCATATACTCTTGAAGAAGTAGTGGCAAGAAATTATCTGATAGGAGAAAGACCAGATGTTATAATTAATATTGTTGATGGTACAAATATTGAAAGAAATTTATATTTGTCAACACAAATATTGGAGCTTGGAATACCAGTTGTTATAGCTGTAAATATGATGGATATTGTGGAAAAATCTGGTGATAAAATACATATTGAAAAGCTTGGTAATAAGCTTGGATGTGAAGTTGTACCAATTTCAGCACTTAAAGGTACAGGCATTATGGAAGCAGCGCAAAAGGCAATTTCTTTGTCTGGAAAGGAAAATGTGCCTGTAGTACATAAGTTTTCGCAAGATACTGAACAGATAATAAGAGAAGTTGAAAATAAACTTGGAACAAGTATACCAGAAGAGCAGAAAAGATTTTTTGCAATAAAGCTTATTGAAAAAGATGATAAAATCTTAGCACAGGCACACAATCTTCCAGATGTATCAGCCGAAATTACGGCATTAGAAGATAAATTTGATGATGATACAGAAAGTATTATTACTAATGAAAGATATTTATATATTTCTTCTATTATTGGAGAGTGTATTACAAAAGCTAGGCAAGGTAGGCTTACTGTTTCTGATAAAATTGACCGGATTGTAACAAATAGAATACTTGCACTTCCGATTTTTGCAGCTATGATGTTTATTGTTTATTATGTGTCTGTTACAACTGTTGGAACATGGGCAACGGACTGGGCAAATAACGGTGTATTTGGTGAAGGATGGAATTTCTTGGGAATAGAAACACTACACATACATGGAATACCTGATGCAGTAAATGGACTGTTAGAATCTATAGGTTGTGCTGTATGGTTACAAGGGCTTGTTGTAGATGGAATTATTGGCGGTGTTGGCGCTGTGCTTGGTTTTGTACCACAGATACTTATATTGTTTATATTCCTTGCATTTCTTGAGTCATGTGGATATATGGCAAGAGTAGCATTTATTATGGATAGAATTTTCCGTAAATTTGGACTGTCAGGCAAGTCATTTATACCAATGTTGATTGGTAGTGGATGTGGTGTTCCTGGAATTATGGCATCAAGGACTATTGAAAGCGACAGGGACCGTAAAATAACGCTTTTGACAACAACATTTATACCATGTAGTGCTAAATTGCCAATAATCGCACTTATTGCAGGTGCATTATTTGACAATGCGTGGTGGGTGTCATATAGTGCATGGCTTGTTGGTATTATAGCAATTATATGCTCAGGAATTATCTTAAAGAAAACAAAACTTTTTGCGGGAGACCCTGCCCCATTTGTTATGGAACTTCCAGCATACCATATTCCTACTATAAGTACTGTTCTTAGAAGTATGTGGGAAAGAGGGTTTTCATTTATTAAGAAAGCTGGTACAATTATATTACTTTCAGCTATTGTACTGTGGTTTATGCAGGGCTTTGGATGGGTCGATGGAAGTTTCATTATGCTTAAAGAAGAACAGCTTGACAATAGTATATTGGCAGCAATTGGAGGTGTGATAGCTCCAATATTTGCACCACTTGGATGGGGCAACTGGAGAATGGCAGTTGCGGCAGTTACAGGTCTTATTGCAAAAGAAAATGTGGTTACAACATTTGGTATACTGTTTGGAGTTGGCTCAGAAGTAGCAGAAGACACACCAGACCTTTTAACAGCAGTTAGTGCAAGCATGACAGCTATTTCTGCATATTCATTCCTTATATTTAACCTTTTATGTGCACCATGTTTTGCAGCAATGGGTGCTATAAAACGTGAAATGAATAATGTGAAATGGTTTTTGTTAGCTATTGGCTATCAAACAGTTCTTGCGTACATTGTTTCACTCTGTATTTGTCAATTTGGAAGATTATTTATAGATGGTAGATTTGGCATTGGAACAGTAGTTGCATTTATTTTTGTAATTTTATTTATCTATCTTTTGTTTAGACCTTATAAAGAAAGTCAAACACTTGATATAGATATTAAAAAGACAGTACCTGTTAAGTAATAGTGATGAAATGGAGGCTGATTTATGGGAACATTTATTGTAGGGGCAATAATTTTGTTTTGCGTTGTTTTTGCAGTTAACAGCATAGTTCGTGATAAAAGAAATGGAAAATCACTACAATGCGGTGGTGACTGTGGCAAATGCAAAGGTTGCCATTAAAATTTTTTATCAGACTTTGAAAGCAAGAAGAGTAGCTTTATTTCTAGCTTTCGAGGTCTTTTTTTCTATATATTTGTTATTGTTAGAATATAAGGTGTTGACAAATTAGGTTTATAGTTGTAAACTTAATAAAATGTTATGCACACGAAGGAATTTTTCTTACATGGAGGAACGTCATGGAATATTTAAAATTATGTGACAGTGATTACCAATTTATGCTTATAGTGTGGGAGTGTGCACCAATTAATTCAGGAGAACTCGTAAAAAAATGTAATAATATTTTAGGGTGGAAAAAATCAACGACATATACAACAATACGTAAGCTTTCAGATAAAGGATATATACAGAACGAAAATGCTGTGGTGTCTGTGCTTATAGAAAAGGATAGAGTACAGACGAATGAGTCAGAATATTTTGTAGAGCGCAAATTTAGTGGCTCTTTGCCACAGTTTTTAACGGCATTTTTAAATGGAAAGAAAATTTCAGATAAAGAAGCTGATAATATAATAGAAATGATTAATAAGCACAGACAATTATAATAATTTAACGTATTAATAGGAGGGGCTGTTATGAAACAGTTTACACAAAAAGGAGAAGAAGAGATTGACGAGCGTTATAATTTCCAAGTCAACCTTGGAGGAATGTTAGATATACTCTCTAACCATTTATATAAAAGTCCAGATGTGTTTATCAGAGAGTTATTGCAAAATGGAGCTGATGCTATAACCCTGCGCAGAAAAAAACAACTTGGATGGGACGGTGGAAATATTGTAATTAAAATTCAATCAGGACATAGAATTGAATTTAAAGATAATGGAGCTGGTTTGAATGAGGAGGAGATACACCATTTTCTTGCTGTAATAGGGCAATCTTCTAAAACACAACTTGAAAATGGACAAATTCCAGAAGACTATATAGGACGATTTGGTATTGGTCTTTTATCATGTTTTATGGTATCTAGCTCAATTGTAGTATACACAAAATCTGTTGACGGAAGCCCTGCATATGTGTGGACAGGTTTTCCAGATGGAACTTATACACTAGAACAATATTCAATAGTAGACAATATAGAAATAGGCACTACAATTATACTTGAAGCAAAACATGGAACAGAATACTATTTTAACCCAGATAAAGTATCAGAGCTTGTCAGATACTATGGACTTGCACTTCCAGTACCAGTATTTATATCAGGAATACCAGAATGCCTTAATAATGTTTTACATAATTTTTCAGGCATAAGCCGTCACCAGCTTTTGTCATTTGGAGAGTGGCTGTTTAATGAAAATTTTTTAGATGCTATTCCTGTACAGACAAAACATTTAAGTGGTGTGGCTTATATACTTCCATATCATACTGATTCATCAGTAAAAAAAGGACATCGTATTTATTTAAAACATATGCTTCTTACAGAAGAAGGAAGTACTCTGCTTCCTTCGTGGGCATTTTTTCTGCGCTGTTTTTTAAATACAAAGAATTTAAGACCTGTTGCATCCCGTGAGGATTTTTATGAGGATGAAGAATTGGAAATGGCACGTATTGAGTTTGAAGAGGCAATACGATTTGGTCTTGAAAAGATAGCAGAAGATGAACCAGAACGTCTGCAGCAGATTATAAATATACATGTAAATGCTATTAAATCAATGGCAATATGGGATGATAAACTGTTTAACTTGTTTATAGATTATCTGCCATTTGAGACAAGTGAAGGTACATTGTCAGGTGCAGCTCTTAAAAAATACAGTGAAGCGGCATGGGTGTCTTGTGTTCCCAGATTTAAACAGTTAAAGCCTATATTTATGGCACAAGGAAGACTTTTAATATGTACAGGTTACACATCTGACGAGGAGCTTATAAATAAGTTTGTGAATAAATTTCTACTTCCATTTTCTCCACTTGGTGAAGAAAGTATGGAGCTTGTACTTGAAGAATTGACACCATTTGAAAAAAAACAGACAGAATTTCTTGAACAAATAGCCAATAATGCAATAAAAGACTTTGATTGTAAAGCAGAAATACGGCACTTTCTTCCATCAGACTTGCCTGTATTATATACAATAAGCGATGATGTACAATTTATGAGGCAGTTGCAGTCAGCAATGGATGTAAATTCTAATATATTTTCTGGTACACTGTCATCATTAATAGAAAGTGTGGAAGAAAGACCTCTTGCTACATTATATCTTAATTTAAATAGTCCTCTTATAAAAATTCTATCTAAAATAAAAAATAGCAGTTTGATTCTAAGTGTTTCAAGAGTATTGTATATACAGGCATTGCTTGCAGGGGGACATCAACTTCATGGTAATGAATTAAAAATGATGAATAAAGAACTATTAAACTTAGTTGGATACAGTTTGACAACACTGTAAAGAAGAGGAGAAAATATGGGTGAGACTAAATTTGATGGCAAGGTACTTTCTATGATAATAGATATGCTTCCAGATGGCAAAGATAAAATGGAAGCACTACAGGATTATATAAAGCAGGCAGACGATGTGGGAAATGATTATTACCGCTTGTATTGGCGTTATGAATATGCATACCAAGCAACTTTTCATGAAGACCCTTCAAAAGCTATACCTGTAGCAGCAGAGTTTGATGCTATAGTTGAAAAAAGTCCTGAGGCACTTAGTGCATTTCCGGAAGATGCTAGAGCTGAGGCATATCTTATGATTGTACAGATGGGAATTGACCCAGTAGCATATATGCCACAGATTCCAATGGAACAGTGGGAGAAAATGATGAACCAGTTTTATATATTGGTAAAACGATATAATACCGGTCTTAGGACATACTGGTGGCAGATGGCACGTTTTTGGCGATTTGTTGATAAAGAAAAATCATTTCAGTATTTTCAGAAATTCTGGAAAACAGGCAGGGATGGACTGTCTGACTGCCGAGCATGTGAACGCAGTTATGCAGTGCTTATGTCTTTAATGATTGGTGACAGGGAGGCAGCAGATAACTATTCCAAACCAATAAAAGCAGGAGGACTGCCATTTTGCAAAGCTGCGCCAAAACTTTATCTACACGCATATCTGGAAAATGCACTTGACAGAGGTGATTTAAAGGAAGCAAGCCATTTTGCTAATAAATTAAACTGGAAAATAGAAAGAACTATACAGGATTTAAGTTTCTTTGGCTCTGTAATGCGTTGTTTTGCATATACAAATACAAAAAAGGCACTTGAAAGATTTACATCAGGTATAAAAAATATAAATGGATTATGGGACCAGAAGAAAGTCTATGATTTCTATAAGGGTGCATGGGTATTATTTTATGAACTTACAAAAGAAAACAAAACAGTCACACTTACACTACCTGAAACATTTCCTTTATACACGAAAGATGGTGTTTATAACTGTGATGACCTTGCCAAGTGGTTTTACAGTCAAGCACAAGACATTGGCAAACGTTTTGATAAACGCAATGGTAGCAACTATTTTAAAGAAAATTTAGAGCTTGCATGTGCTTGTGAGGAAAAAAGTATTTAGATTCTTAAAAAAAATTAATAATCTTGCATTATCCGGTTTGTATAGTTATAATATAGTAGGTTGATAGTATTATCCCTAAAAAATATAAAATTGTTATGGAAATGGAGATTGTAATATGTGGAAGAAAATACTAGTTACACTACTTCTAATTGTGAGTGTATGTGCAGGCTTCTTTGTTGCTAAAGCACAAGTAACACTTAACCAAACTTTAAATCATATGAACCGTGACTATGATACAGCCCTTAAGAATGTTGATTTAAGTGGTATAAAAGTTAATTCAGATGAAAATGTTATCAATATACTTATCGTAGGCAATGATTATAGAGAAGAAAAATACTATGATGCTGCCGGTCTTACTGATACAATGATTATAGCCACTATGGACAAAAAGCACAAAAATCTTAAATTAACATCACTTATGAGAGATATGCTTGTTGATATTCCTGACCATGGTGCTGATAAACTTAATGCTGCTAACTCCTTTGGTGGTATAGAGCTTTTATATAAAACTATAGCACAGAATTTTAATATTGAACTTGATGGATATGTTGAAGTAGGATTTGATGCATTTGAAAAAATTGTCAATGCTGTTGGAGGAGTAGAAGTGGAATTGACTGAATCAGAAGCTTCATATCTTAATACAACTAACTATATTTCAAAAAAACGTTTTAGAAATGTCATAGTTGGTAAGCAGAAACTTAATGGTAACCAAGCACTTGGATATTGTCGTATACGTAAAGGTGGTGTAAAGACAATTACAGGTCTTATAGATGACTATGGGCGTACATGGAGACAGCGTACTGTTATTAGCGGTGTTTTTAGCAAAATCAAATCTTTGTCATTACCACAGTGTCTTGAATTGGCAAATGATATCCTTGGAGAGTATGTTACAACAGACCTCACGAATGATGATATAATTACTTATATGAAAGATGTAATATTTATGGGAACAACAGAAGTTTCACAATTGCAGATACCTATAAGTGGTTATTTTAGAAATTCATATCAAGGTGAATATTCAGTTGGTTCAGTACTTATACTTACAGATGGTACTTCATCAGAACGTAACCTTGCATCTAATGCAGAAGCACTCAATAAATTTATTTTTGAATATGACAGTAAAGAACCATTTTCATATGGTGACTATACCAGTGACGAAACTGGCGCAAGCCAAGAATAACTTGAAATATGCAAAGAGCTGCTATTTTATTATAGCAGCTCTTTGATATAAGGAGGTAACACCTTGCCAGTCTATGCCAGCAGCAGGCGTTTTAACAATTTATAGAAATAGTCTATAAAGCCAGATTCTCTTATATCTTCTGATGCTAAAATGGGAATTTTATCAATTTCTTTTCCATCAAGAGTGTAAACTATATTTCCAATCTCCTCTCCCCTTTTTACAGGAGCCTTAATTTCTTTTTTAAACATTGTTTTTCTTTCAATTTTATCTGATGATTCATTGCCACATAACGTATAAGAAAAATCTCTGCCTGCTTCTGCATTGATTTTTTCTTTCATGCCATTTGTAATTTTTTGAGGTTTTATAGAAATATCTGATGCTTTTTCAGAATAATTTGTGCAGTTTGCAAATCCATAATCAAGCAGTGCAGCGGCTTCTGCAAACCTTTCTTTGGGGTCAGGAGCTGCCATAATTACGGCAGTTAGGCTTATACCGCCACGTTTTGCAGTTGCAGAAAGACAGTATTTTGCTTTTGAAGTTGAACCCGTTTTAAGACCTGTAATACCATCGTATGTACGGATTAATTTATTAGTATTAGTAAGTCCAAACTGCTTTGTACCCTTTCTAGTAGAATGTGTTATTTCATCCATCCATACAGTAGAATAATCTGAAATTTCAGGGTACTTATTCATTATTTCCCTAGACATAAGTGCAACATCATAAGCACTGCTGTAATGCCCACTTTCTATTGAATCATCAAGTCCATTGCAATTTTTAAAACTGGTGTGTTGCATACCAAGTTCTTTTGCTTTAGCATTCATTTTATTTACAAATTCACTTTCTGAACCACTTATAAATTCAGCCATTGCTACGGCGGCATCATTAGCACTTGATATACTTATGCACTTAATCATTGTATCAACAGTCTGTGTTTCGCCAGGTTCTAAAAAAACCTGTGAGCCACCCATAGAAGCTGCATATTCACTTGTAGACACATTATCTTCTAGTGTTATTTTTTTATCATGCAATGCTTCAAAGATAAGAAGAAGCGTCATAATTTTTGTAATACTTGCAGGAACAAGTTCTTTATCTTTTTCCTTTTCAAATAAAATTCTGCCACTGTGATTTTCTATAAGTACTGCGGCTTTTGCAAGAATAGAAACACCAGTTTGGGTAAGTTCTTCATTATCAGAGTTAGTGTTAGAATTGGTATTAGTGTTGCTAATAACAGGTATAGGTATAAGACTTTTTTGTTGTCCGTCTACATAAGTACAGACACGAGTATTACATATAATAATTGATATTGATATAAGCAATGAAAGTGCTGTTTTTCTGAAAATAACTGTTTTTTTCTTATATTTCATTATACCTCATTTCTACAGATACTACTGAAAACTTAAGGTTGATAATATTATATTAAAAAAAAATTAAAATATTACAAAGAACATACGAAAAGCTCATTATTTTAGGGGTGTGATGGATAGTGTAAAAAACATATAAAAAAAGCACCAGTATATATGTATGCTTAATATTTACTAAAGTATTATGTCATAATATTACAGAAATATATTTTTTATTGTTGGATATAATATTTTTTATTAGAATTATTATATGATGCCAGAGTCAAAAGTAGATAGCAGTGCATGTTTATATGCAAATTGCTATCTACTAGCTTGACCCGCCAAACACCAACAAGAAGCAGATTTGCTTGCCAATATACGGGATTGGAGATGTTGGCAGGATTGTGAGAATTGCAGAGCAATGTAGCAATCCGTAGCATCAGTTGGGGGCAAAATACATTTTGACCCCAACATCATTATATTTATATGCAAGACAGGACTACTGTGAATAGTAACAATG
>CANOID010000022.1 GCA_947565985.1 uncultured Lachnoclostridium sp. | reverse complement strand
TTGGCGGTGCAAAGTACTACACCGCCAAAAAACATTTTATATGCCATCTACTATCTTCATAAGAAGTAGTCGGTCTCCTTTGTGAATCTGGCTACTGGTTAAGCCGTTTAATTCCATAATGCTTTCAGGTGTTGTGTTATACTCTTTGGCAATATCCCATAAGGTATCATCAGGACCAACAATAAAACCAGCAAGACCAGGCATATCATTAAACTTTTTCATGTCAAGTGGTGTTTCTGTTATTCCTGTTATAGCATCTTGAGTTTTGCCAGTAAATACAAGAGCACAGAGTGAAAGTGTGATTTTAGCTTCTATTTCATCACTGTCAATCATTAATATATTTATCTGGTTTATATCTGACTGTAGTTCATAGGAATCACTAGGTGATATTCCCTTAACTTCAATTAAATGACTAAATGGTAGAACGCCTTTTGTCATGCCAAGAGGTCTGTCGTCATTATCTGTTATATAGAGAATATCAAGTGTAATAGCTCCTTCAATCTGTATACCGTCATCCGTAATTTCTTGTTCGTCAATTTGGACTGTACCGCTGCAACTGCAAATCTGTAAAATATTTTCATTACTGTTTATTTTTACATGGTCTGCAACACGTACACTACTTTGATTTTTCATTAAAAGTTTTTCATAATTAATACTTTCTTTGGACAGTAAAAGACTACATGATGTAGAATATGCATCATCAAGTATTTGAAGTTCATTATCTTCATAAAATTTCATCTGAAGCTTTAATATAAGTTCAATATCTATAATCCTGTTTTCGCCATCTTCATCTGGTTTAGGCACTGCTTCTTTTGAGGAAACAGTTATTTCTATATCAGGTATCATATTTTCTGAACATCCACTGCAGCTTACAACACCATCAAATGGAATTTCAGTTTCAATATATTCAAGACGGCGTTCCTCTATTTCAGGAGTGTAAAGTGCAAAAAGCAACATATCACCCACAATGCGTATACCATCTTCAACGATTCTGGTCTGTAAATTTTGAGGTGTTATTTCATAATAGAGGAGAGTGTCAATAGCGGGTTTACCTTTAGGCAAGGTGGATTCATCGTTTATTCTAAATATATCATTTTTTTGCAGAGCAAGCTGTGTATAAGAAATTGTGTTGAACTTTTTATTAAGACCATCAGGTATTATAGTTTCATCCATTCCAGCTCTTGCGGCATCTTCTGATACAATATCTGTACCTATAGTGGTATTTTTCTGTTCATTCTGGCAGCAGTCAAGACTTAATATTGCACGGATACTTACTTTTCTTGAATTAATAAGGCTTGCCTGACAATCTTCAAGCTCAAAATGGCAGAATACATCATCAGATGCTGTTACATTGTCCATATTGACTGTCTCGTTAAAAGGGATTTGTCCTTTTATATTATGTATTGGGCGGATGTCGTCATTACTAAAGTAAAGAAGTGAAAATGAAAGGTTACCATGCACATTTACTTTCCCATCAGATGGAGTTATATCAGTAAGCTGTATTTCTCCTTGTGTCTTGATAAGTCTTTCGATATCAGGTTTTGTATCAGGTACATTCATATCATCTTCAAGAGTAGCTTGTATATTGCTTCTGCATTTTAATTCATTGGTTTGGATTATATGTGTTACGAGTTCCATTTAAAGCCTCCATTTCTGATTGTATTGCATTAGTAACAAAAATGTAAATGAAATTAATAGATTTTATAACATATTAGTGATATAATAATATATGTAACATGATAGAAATTATGCAAAAAATCCGGGAGGAAAGCTAATGGCAAAGTCAGACAAAGACATAGAAAATGACAATAACATTAAAAAGAGGCGTAGTGTATCACTTGCAGGAAAAATACTGGGAATATCTATAATTCCTACTCTTATTATGGGCATTGTACTTACAGTTGTTGGAATTACTGCAATACGCCAAGGTATGCAGGAAGAGGTATTTGCATCCTTGGAATCTATTATTGTAAGCATTAATGCTGCCTATACAGCAATGGATGAAGGAGACTATTCACTATCTGAAAATGATGAATTGTTTAAAGGGAAATTAAATGTTACCGAAAATGAACAACTACTTGACAGTTTTACAGAAGGTAATGATAAGGAAGTTACATTGTTCTATGGAGATACAAGATATGCAACATCATTAATAAGTGAAGAAACAGGTGAAAGAATTTTAAGGACTACTGCAAACCCTGAAGTATATAAAAATGTAACACAACAGGGTGAAACTGTGTATCTGAGTGATATTGTTATTAATAATACTGATTATTATGCGTGTTATATGCCGATGAAAAATTCTGGTGGAGACATAGTTGGAATGTATTTTGTAGGACAGCCTGCTAAAAGCGTTAATGCATTTGTTGAATCAAAGGTAATATATGTAATTGTGGCATGGCTTATAATCGGTACAATAGCAGTTGCGTTTATACTGTTTATTACAATTCGTATAAGACGTGGTATTGTCGCTGCAGAAGATGCTGTTATTGAGATTGCGGCAGGAGTTTTAAATGTACAAATTGATGAAAAAGGACTTAAAAGAAATGATGAACTTGGAGATATGATGAGAGGTATACAAAAACTTCAACAGGAATTAAAAGAAGTAGTGTTTCATATCAAAAATTCTGTGAACGTTCTTAATCAAGAGGGCGATGGATTAAAACGTATGTCATCTGAGACAAGTATTACTGCTGATGAAATAAAAGATGCGGTAACTGGCATTTCACAAGGGGCAGCTTCGCAAGCAGAAGATATGGAAGTTGCATCAGATAAAATTGGGGCAATTGGTGACATGATAGGCAGTATAGTGTTTTCAGCAGACACTTTAAGTAAATTGTCATCTGATATGAAGAATAATGGCGATGAAGCAATGATTATTATAGATAAGCTTGCAGCATCTAACAATGATACAAAAGATGCTATTGAAAGAATTGGCAATATGGTAGTTGCCACTAATGAATCGGCTGCGAGAATTAGTGAAGCTGTTACACTTATAACATCTATTGCAGAGGAAACTAATCTGTTGTCTTTAAATGCATCTATTGAAGCTGCCAGAGCAGGGGAACAGGGACGTGGTTTTGCGGTTGTTGCAGGACAGATACAAAAACTTGCAGAACAGTCTAATGTATCAGCAGGAAGTATAGCAGAGATTATTAAACAACTTTTAGATGATTCTAAACATGCAGTTATAGTTATGGATGAAGTACATAAAATCGTACAAAGACAACAGGAAAGGTTTGAACAGACTAGAAAGCAGTTTGAAAATGTACATATTGGTATTGACCAATCACGTGAAGAAACTGAAGATATAAAAATACAGACACATGCGTGTGATAGAGAAAAGACAAGTGTTATAGAAATTATCTCCAATTTATCATCAATTTCAGAGAAAAATGCAAATTCTGCACAAGATACGACATCTTCTATGAAAGAGCTTAATGATACAATTAGTGTCTTAGCACACTCGGCAGCTAGTTTACACGATATTTCTGAAGAACTTCGTACTAGTGTAGAGATATTTCAATTATAGGAGGACTGTTATGGAAGGAATACCATCAGAGGAAATAGTATATACAAACAATATATCAGTGAATAATTATAATGCATTAAGAAAAGCCGTAAGTTGGATTAAAGTAACTGAAAAAAGAGCTTCAATAGCAATTAACAATTCACATTATCTGTGTGTTGCAGAATGTGGCGGAAAGCCTGTTGGTATGGCAAGGATAGTAAGTGATGGCGGCTATACATACTTTATTACGGATGTTATCGTACTGCCTGATTACCAAGGGTATCATATAGGCACTGAGCTTATAAGCAGGGCTATTGATTATATAAGAAAAGATGTCCTTGATGGCGAGACAGTTATGGTCAGTCTTATGGCAGCATATGGACGTGAAAGCTTTTATGAGCGTTTTGGCTTTCATACAAGACCATATGGCAACCATGGACCGGGTATGTCTATGTGGGTATCAAGGGATATTACAGGCAGCGTTATAACATTATAACAAATGACTTATTATATAAACTTATTAAGCTCTTTGTTATATTGATAACCAATAGATGAAAGTTTTTGGACCATTTGTTTTTTATCAATATTTAAAGATTTACATAACTCATCTAGTGATTGATAAAAATCACGCAGTTGTGTATTTATATAGCTTAAAAGTATTATTGGGTCTTGTGGAAGTTTCATATTTTTAGTTTGACCTCGCTTCTGTAATTTATATCTGTATAATTAGATTATTTGCGTTTACGATTAGCAGCTTCATTAATTAGCCCTGTGATTTTTTCAATAGAGTTGTTCATCCTGCTTTGTTTCATAGTTTTAATATACGTATCTTTATTGTTATATGCTTTATTTACAGCTTCAAGAAGGTTTTTGTTGGTGACATTTTCTTCTTGTATAACTATGCTGTAGCCCTGTTTTTCAAACGAGGCAGCATTGAGAATCTGATCACCGCGGCTTGCTTGTGCAGAAAGGGGTATAAGTATATTTGGCTTACGCAGCGCAAGAATTTCACAAATGGCATTAGCACCAGCACGGGAAATTATAATATCGGCAGCCGCCATAAGGTCTGGCAGTTCTTCATTGATATATTCAAATTGAGCATAGCCTTTTGTATTATTAAGCGAAATATCAAGCTTTCCTTTGCCACAGAGGTGTATTATTTGAAATTTATTTAAAAGCTGTGGAAGAATTGCACGTACAGCGTTATTGACAGCAACAGCCCCTAGACTTCCACCGATTACAAGTATTACAGGTTTTGCAGAATTAAAGTTACAGAAAGAAAGACCCTTCTGTTGGTTTCCGTGGAAAAGCTCCTCTCTTATTGGCGAACCTGTAAGAATTGCCTTCTGGGCAGGGATATGCTCCAAGGTCTCTGGAAAATTAGTGCAGACCCTTACGGCACAAGGTATGCATATTTTATTGGCAAGACCGGGAGTCATATCAGATTCATGGATAATGCAAGGTATTCTTTTTGACTTAGCGGCAAGTACGACAGGTACAGCTACAAAGCCTCCTTTTGAAAATATAACGTCAGGTTTAATCTTGCTGAGAATGTGTCTTGCCTGTGTGAATCCTTTTATAACTTTAAATGGGTCACTTAAATTTTTTAAATCAATATATCTGCGTAATTTTCCGCTTGAAATACCATAATATGGTATGTTTAATTCTTCAATAAGTTTTTTTTCGATACCTTCATATGAACCGATGTAATGTATTTCATAGCCATTTTTTTGTAATGTAGGTATTAATGCAATATTTGGGGTAACATGACCAGCAGTACCTCCTCCAGTTAAAACAATTTTTTTCACGCTATGTATCTCCTTTAATGAATTTTGACTATATATACATTATAATACAAAAATTTGTATAGTTAAATAGGTTTGTGAAAAAATAAATTTATTACAAAGGTTTTTTTAGACATAGCCAGTATTAAGCATAATTTTTAAATGTTTTTCATAGAATGTACAAAACTTTTATGAGGAGCATTTGTAATTGGAAAAGCCAATCTATAGAAAACAAAGGCATGGCAGCTATCTTGAAAATAGTCTTGAAGAACGTGCAGTACAGCTTGCAAGATATATGGTTGAAAACAATGCAACGGTCAGGCAGACAGCTACAGTATTTGGTATAAGTAAAAGTACTGTACATAAAGATTTAACTGAACGGCTTCCAACTATTAACCATCCGCTTGCTGAGCAGGCTAGACAGGTACTTGATGTAAATAAAGCCGAGCGTCATATACGTGGTGGCATGGCAACGAGGGATAAGTATCTGTGCCGACACCAGCAATAAATTAAATTATTTGTGAAAGAATAAAACAGATATATTCTAGTAAAAGTATAACAGGGATGTATATATGTTTTATTCTTTTTTTATAAATCGCAAGTTATTGATTCAGCAAATTTTTAGCAGATGATTAGAGTGGTTTTAAATTTCAAAAAATAGGGCTTTTCAAACTCATTTTTTTGTGATATAGTATAGAACAGATAAAGCGAAGAAAAGGAATATTAGCTATGGAACGGAATTCAGAAAGCTGTTGGTTGATGTGAAACAGTAGAAGCGAAGTAGTGAACTCGCCTTGGAGCTGCCGGTTGAAGTACAGTAGATTTGGACGGAATCCCACCGTTACAGGGGAAGGGTTTTGAGGCGTAAGCTGATGCACCTGTGAGAGCATGGTTAATCCATGAATAAAGAGTGGTACCGCGTGAGAATATTCTCCCGTCTCTATAAGAATTAGAGACGGGTTTTTTAATGCTTTATTATGATATTTATTATTATAGATATATAGAAAGGAAATGGTTATTTATTATGAAAGGTTTTGAAAAATACCAAAAAAGCTATTTTATGCCTCCAGAGGAGTGTTATGACTGGGTTAAAAAGGATGCTGTAAGCAAAGCACCTGTATGGTGTAGTGTTGATTTGCGTGATGGCAACCAAGCATTAATTGAGCCTATGGGATTAGAGCAGAAAGTGGAATTTTTTAAGTTGCTTGTCAAGATAGGTTTTAAAGAGATTGAGGTAGGCTTTCCAGCAGCATCTGAGACAGAATATAATTTCTTGCGTACTCTTATTGAAAGGAAACTTATACCTGATGATGTAACTGTGCAGGTACTTACACAGGCAAGAGAACATATAATACGCAAAACATTTGAGGCAGTGGATGGTGCTCCTAATGCAATTGTTCATGTATATAATTCTACGTCTGTGGCACAGAGAGAACAGGTATTTAAAAAATCTAAGGATGAGATTAAGCAGATAGCCGTTGATGGTGCTAAATTATTAAAAGAGCTTGCAGAGGAAGTGAAAGGAAATATTCGCTTTGAATACAGTCCTGAAAGCTTTCATGGAACTGAGGTTGACTATGCAGTAGAAGTGTGTAATGCAGTTCTTGATGTATGGCAGCCAAAGGCAGATGCCAAGGCTATTATAAATATTCCTTCAACTGTAGAGAATGCAATGCCTCATGTATTTGCAAGTCAGGTTGAATATGTACACAAACATTTAAAATACCGTAATAATGTTATTTTGTCATTGCATCCACACAATGACAGAGGTACAGGGGTAGCTGCTGCTGAACTTGGCATACTTGCAGGTGCTGATAGACTGGAGGGGACATTGTTTGGCAATGGAGAGAGAACAGGCAACCTTGATTTAGTTATTACAGCAATGAATCTTCATTCACATGGAGTTGATTCTATGCTTGATTTTAGCAATATGCAAAAGATTGCTAATATGTATGAAGAACTTACTGATATGCAGATTTCAAAAAGGCAACCATATGCAGGTGAACTTGTATTTACGGCTTTTTCGGGTTCACATCAGGATGCTATATCCAAGGGGATGTCTTATCGTGAAGAAAATAATAGTCATTATTGGACAGTTCCATACCTTCCAATTGACCCAGAAGATGTAGGAAGGACTTATGACTCTGACGTTATCCGCATAAACAGTCAGTCAGGAAAAGGTGGCGTAGCATATGTGCTTAAACAAAATTTTGGCATTGTGCTGCCAGATAAGATGCGTGAAGAAGTCGGATACCTTATGAAGGGTGTGTCAGACCATACTCATTCAGAGCTTTCACCAGATGATATGCTTAGGATTTTCCGTGAAAATTATTCTATAGTTGATAAGAAGTTTGATATCCCAGAGTGTCATTTTAAACAGGAAAATGGGATTATTGCATCAGTGACGATTAAGGAAGGTGACAAAGTTACAGTGGTAGAAGCTAAGGGAAATGGTCGTCTTAATGCCGTTAATAATGCGATACGTGGACATTTTAAATGTGTATATCATGTTGACCAGTATGAGGAACATTCGTTATCAAGAAATTCAAATGCTATTGCAATCTGTTATGTGGGTATTACTACAGATGAGGATGATAAAATTACATGGGGAGCAGGCACAGATGAGGATATAATAAAAGCTTCGATAAATGCTCTTGTGAATGCTGTGAATAAAACATTATAATAATTTTATATGGAATGTTTTGTAGTATTGTAATATAATTAGATTGTGCTACAAAACATTCTTTTTTATTAGGAGGTACAATATGGAAAACATAAACAGTTTAATTAGACAGCTTGTTGATTATGGCTTGGACAAAGAGCTTGTAGTAAAAGCAGACGAAGTATATACAATAAATCGTATACTTGAGGTACTTAAGCTTGATGAATACATAGAGCCAGAAACTTCACCAAAGGATAGGGAACTTGAGCAGATACTTGCAGATATACTTGATTTTGCTTATGAGAATGGTCTTATAGAGTCTGACAGTGTAGTGTACAAAGATTTGATGGACACGAAGATTATGGGATGTTTAACTCCTGCTCCAAGTGTAATTATAGATAAATTTAACAGTCTTTATAAGGAATCACCAAAGAAAGCAACTGATTTTTATTATTCTTTTAGTTGCAATACAGATTATATACGTAGATATCGCATTGCAAAGGATATGAAGTGGACAGCAGACACTGAATATGGCAGCCTTGATATTACAATTAACCTTTCCAAACCAGAAAAAGACCCAAAAGCCATTGCTGCTGCCAGAAACTCCAAGCAGAGTGCATATCCAAAATGCCAGCTTTGTATTGAAAATGAGGGTTATGCAGGACGGGTAAACCATCCAGCTAGAGAGACACATCGTATAATGCCAATAACAATTGACGGGGGACAGTGGGGCTTTCAGTATTCACCATATGTTTATTACAATGAGCACTGTATTGTACTTAATTCAGAGCACACACCAATGAAGATTGATGAGTCAGCTTTCCGTAAACTGTTTGACTTTATTAAGCTATTTCCACACTATTTTATAGGCTCTAATGCAGACCTTCCAATCGTTGGCGGTTCTATACTTACGCATGAGCATTTTCAAGGCGGACATTATGAATTTGCAATGGAAAGAGCCAAAATAAGAAAAGAGATTACTATAAAGGGATATGAAGATGTTAAAGCTGGAATAGTAAATTGGCCTATGTCAGTAATAAGAATAAGCCATGATGACAGTGACAGACTTGTAAAACTGGCTACACATATACTTGATACATGGCGTACATATACAGACGAAGATGTATTTGTGCTGGCAGAAACGGACGGTGAGCCACATAATACTATTACTCCTATAGCACGTATGCGTGATGGTAAATATGAGCTCGACCTTGTTCTTCGCAATAATATTACTACAGAAGAACATCCGCTTGGTGTTTATCATCCACATAAGGAATTGCACCACATTAAAAAAGAGAATATTGGTCTTATTGAAGTGATGGGACTTGCCGTATTGCCAGCTCGTTTAAAGGATGAGATGAAAAAACTTGGTGAATTTATTGTTGCAGGAAAAGATATACGAAGTGATGAAGAACTTGAAAAGCACGCAGACTGGGTTAATGAATTTATATCTCAGTATCAGAATATAGATGAAAACAATGTAGATGAAATACTCAAAAAGGAGATAGGTATAGTATTTAAAAAGGTACTTGAACATTCAGGAGTATTTAAAAATGATGATAAAGGGAATATTGCATTTATGAAATTTATAGAGACTCTTTAATTTTTAAATGTGTAATCAAATGCATCACCCCCGGAAAAACTTAACCGGGGGTTTGGATGAATTAACGTACTGTGACGTTGCAACTATATTCTAAGAGTATTTAAAAGAAATGTCAATACATTTTAATTTATTGAACTAATTAAGGAGTATCAGTCTCTATTTCTATTTCCAATTTAGATGTACAGTGTCCACATCTAACTGCCTTAATTGGAATTTCCATTTGACAGTATGGGCAAGTTTTAGTTGTAGGTGCTGCCGCTTCCTCTTCTTTTACACCAGTAAGTTGTGCTGCTTTTGCTTGTATTGTATGTAGTGTCTTTAACATCAGGAAAATAATTGCTGCCATCAAAAGAAAATTGACTACTGCTGTTAGAAACTTTCCATAGTTTAATGTGACTTCCCCAAGGATGTTTATATGGAGCATATCAAAGTTTACTCCGCCAAAAAGACCTAGAATTGGGGAAATGATATCGTCTGTCAGCGACGTGACAATCGATGAAAATGCACCACCAATTAAAACGCCGACTGCCATATCCATTATGTTTCCTCTGGTGATAAAATCTTTAAATTCGCTAATAAAACCCTTTGATTTCATAGAAAAATTCCTTTCTTGTATATTAGTTTGTTCCTTTGTGCTTGTATAATTATATCATACTTACTGACACTCCAACGGCTAAAGCACATTGGGTTCTTAATTATATAAACTTCCAAATATACTCGAAAGCATATAAGACTAATTTATTTCATTAAGACTTTTCTTTTACTGCCAAAGATATCTTTATATCCATTAGAGACAGCATAAGGCTTGTGTCAAAACCTTTTATTTATTGCTTACATATCATGTGTATAGAATAACATATTCAACATATGATATCAAGCATTTTGTAAACAAATTGTTTTTGTGATGGATAATAAATATATAAGAAAAAAATGGGAAAACTTGAGCAGATTTAAGCTTGACATAGGAATGAATTAATGATAATATGAAAAATGCACTATTGTGGCTGACTAGACGATAAATTATATATGATACAAGTATAACATAATTTATTTTAAATGAAAAGCCCTTTTGCAAATATACCTCTAAAAAATTAAGGAGTGGAACATCGTATGGAGAAGAACAGAATACGTCCGGTAAAAGCAGGCAATGGTCTGAGGATGAGTTATGCACGGCAGAGTGAAGTCCTTGAAATGCCAAACCTTATTGAGGTGCAGACTAATTCTTACCAATGGTTCTTAGATGAGGGACTGAAAGAAGTTTTCCGGGATATTTCCCCTATTTCTGATTTTGGTGGTCATCTTAGTCTTGAGTTTGTAGATTTTGAACTCTGCCGAGATGAGATTAAGTATGATATCGGTCAGTGTAAAGAAAGGGATGCAACATATGCTGCACCTTTAAAAGTTAAAGTAAGGCTGCATAATAAGGAAACAGAAGAAATCAAAGAACATGAAATTTTTATGGGAGATTTGCCTTTGATGACTGCTACGGGCACATTTGTCATTAATGGTGCTGAACGTGTTATTGTTAGTCAGTTAGTACGTTCACCGGGTATTTATTATGCAGTTAGCCATGATAAAATAGGTAAAGAACTGTATTCGGCTACAGTGATACCAAACCGTGGTGCATGGCTTGAGTATGAAACCGATTCCAACGATGTATTTTATGTCCGTGTAGATAGAAACAGAAAGGTTCCAATCACTGTATTTTTAAGGGCACTGGGTCTTGGAACTAATGAACAGATTAAAGAAGTATTTGGTGAAGAGCCAAAGATTTTAGCAAGTATAGACAAAGATGCAACTGAGAATTATCAAGATGGTCTTCTCGAATTATATAAGAAGCTGCGTCCGGGTGAACCTTTGTCTGTTGACAGTGCCGAAAATCTTCTGAATGGAATGTTTTTTGACCCAAAGAGATATGACCTTGCAAAAGTAGGAAGATATAAGTTTAATAAGAAACTACATTTAAAAAACCGCATTGTAGGATGTAAGATTGCAGAAGATGTTGTCAATCATCAGACAGGTGAGATTTATGAGGTGGGTACGTTAATTACAATAGAACTTGCAACAGAGTTACAAAATGCTGCTGTACCTTATATAATGGTTGAATCAGAAGAGAGAGTTACAAAAGTTCTTTCAAATCTTATGGTAGATTTAAAGACATATCTCCCTGATATAGAGCCAGCAGAACTTGGCATTACAGAAGCTGTATACTATCCGCTTTTAAAGCAGATTCTTGATGAGAACGAAGATATAGAAGAAGTAAAAGAACTTATTCAGTTTAACAGATCAGAACTTGTGCCTAAGCATATCACAAAGGAAGATATATTTGCTTCTATTAATTATAATATGCATATTGAATATGGCATCGGCAATGATGATGATATAGACCATCTGGGCAACCGCCGTATACGTGCTGTAGGAGAACTTTTACAGAACCAGTATCGCATAGGGCTGTCAAGGATGGAGAGGGTTGTGCGTGAAAGGATGTCAACTCAAGACATCACTACTATAACTGCACAGTCTCTTATCAATATTAAACCTGTAACGGCTGCTGTAAAAGAGTTCTTTGGAAGTTCACAGTTGTCACAGTTTATGGACCAGAATAATCCGCTTAGTGAGCTTACACATAAAAGGAGACTTTCTGCATTAGGACCGGGTGGTCTTTCAAGGGATAGAGCAGGTTTTGAAGTTAGAGACGTACACTATACACACTATGGACGTATGTGTCCTGTAGAGACACCTGAAGGACCTAATATTGGTCTTATTAACTCACTTGCGTCATATGCACGCATTAATGAGTATGGTTTTATTGAAGCACCATATCGAAAACTTGATAAAACCGACCCTTCTAATCCTGTCGTAACAGATGAGGTTATATACCTTTCTGCCGATGAAGAAGACAAATATGTGGTTGCACAGGCAAATGAACAGCTTGATTCAGAAAGACATTTCGTAAGAAATAATGTATCTGGACGTTTTCGTGAAGATACGTCGGAGTTCCAGAAGTCCAAAATAGATTTGATGGATGTTTCCCCTAAAATGGTATTTTCAGTAGCTACAGCTATGATACCATTCCTTGAGAATGACGATGCTAACCGTGCGTTGATGGGTTCTAATATGCAGCGTCAGGCTGTCCCGCTTCTTATGACAGAAGCACCTGCCGTTGGTACAGGTATGGAGATGAAAGCAGCCGTTGACTCAGGAAACTGTGTAATTGCAGAAGAGGATGGAGTAGTTGAAAGGTCTGCATCTAATGAAATTATTATTAAAACGCCATCTGGTGGACGGCACAGGTACAAACTTGCAAAATTTCAGCGCAGTAATCAGGGAACTAGTATGAATCAAAAACCTGTGGTTGACAAAGGTGATGAAGTTAAAACCGGACAGGTTATTGCAGATGGTCCGTCTACCTGTGGAGGCGAGATTGCTCTTGGTAAAAATCCGCTTATAGGATTTATGACATGGGAAGGCTACAACTATGAGGATGCTGTACTCTTAAGTGAACGGCTTGTACAAGATGATGTTTATACATCAGTTCATATTAATGAATATGAAGCCGAAGCAAGAGATACAAAGCTTGGTGCAGAAGAGATAACTCGTGATGTGCCGGGTGTAGGTGATGATGCACTTAAAGACCTTGATGAAAGAGGAATTATTCGTATTGGAGCAGAAGTGCGTGCAGGAGATATTCTTGTAGGAAAGGTTACTCCAAAGGGAGAGACAGAGCTTACAGCAGAAGAAAGGCTTCTTCGTGCTATTTTTGGTGAGAAGGCACGTGAGGTCAGGGACACTTCATTGAAAGTGCCCCATGGTGAGTTTGGAATAATTGTTGATGCAAAAGTATTTACAAGAGAAAATGGTGATGAGCTTCCTCCGGGTGTTAATGAATCAGTTCGTATTTATATAGCACAAAAGCGCAAGATTCAGGTGGGCGACAAGATGGCAGGACGACACGGCAATAAGGGTGTTGTTTCAAGAGTTCTTCCTGTTGAGGATATGCCATTTTTACCAAATGGACGACCGCTTGATATTGTACTTAATCCACTTGGTGTACCTTCACGTATGAATATAGGGCAGGTACTTGAGATACATTTAAGCCTTGCCTCTAAGGTACTTGGATTTAATGTTGCAACACCTGTATTTGATGGTGCTAATGAAAATGATATTATGGATACGCTTGAAATAGCTAATGATTATGTAAATACACCACTAAATAAAGAAGAATTAAAACAGGCTCTTGACAGTGCAACAGACAGACAGGATGAAGATGAAATAAAGCGTTTAAAGGAAATAGTTCCTTTTGAGGATAAATATTCCGATGTCCTTGACGCTGAGGTTATGAAATATCTTATAGAGAATCAGGAATACCGCAAAGAGTGGGAAGGTGTTCCAATTAGAAGTGATGGCAAGGTAGACCTTCGTGATGGACGTACAGGTGAGTATTTTGATGGTGCGGTAACGGTAGGCTTTATGCATTATCTAAAGCTTCACCACCTTGTTGATGACAAGATCCATGCACGTTCTACAGGTCCGTATTCGCTTGTGACACAGCAGCCTCTTGGTGGCAAGGCACAGTTTGGTGGACAGCGCTTTGGTGAGATGGAAGTGTGGGCACTTGAGGCTTATGGAGCAGCTTATACACTCCAAGAAATTCTTACAGTTAAGTCTGATGATGTAATTGGACGCGTTAAGACATATGAGGCTATTATTAAAGGTGATAATATCTCTGAACCGGGAATACCTGAATCATTTAAAGTGCTTTTAAAAGAGCTGCAGGCTCTTGCACTTGATGTAACTGTACTTGACGAAGATGGCAACGAGGTCGTGCTTAGCGAAGAGATAGAAGAGGGCGATGATTCAGAAATCAGGCCTTTGATTGATGGTGATGACAATTTTGCCTTTGGAAATGGCGAATCATTTGAAGATGCAGGATATACAGAGGGGACTGTAGAAGAACTCGAAGATGCAGAAGATGCGTTTGAATTTGAAGATGATTTAATGCCAGGTTTCGATTAACAGGAGGTTGCTATGACAGAGACTAATGCAAGGGAAGATAAGCATATAACTTATGATTCCATAAAAATTGGGCTTGCTTCACCAGAGAAGATAAGGGAGTGGTCACGTGGCGAAGTTAAAAAACCCGAGACTATCAACTACAGAACATTAAAACCTGAAAAGGATGGTCTTTTCTGTGAAAAAATATTTGGCCCAAGCAAGGACTGGGAGTGTCATTGTGGTAAATATAAAAAAATACGCTACAAAGGTGTAGTATGTGACCGCTGTGGTGTTGAAGTTACAAAGTCAAGCGTAAGGCGTGAACGCATGGGGCATATTGAACTTGCTGCTCCTGTGTCACATATCTGGTATTTTAAGGGTATTCCAAGTCGTATGGGACTTATTCTTGATGTTTCACCAAGAAATCTTGAGAAAGTGTTGTATTTTGCGTCATATATAGTACTTGAGACACAGGAAGGTACTGGATTACAGCAAAAACAGGTATTGTCAGAGGCAGAATACCAAGAGGCAAGAAGCAATTATGGAGACACATTTCGTGTAGGTATGGGTGCTGAATCAATAATGGAATTATTGATGAACATCGACCTTGAGGAAGAATCAATAGAACTTAAAGCAGAGCTTAAAACATCTTCAGGACAGAAAAGAGCAAGGATAATAAAGCGTCTTGAAGTAATTGAGGCTTTCCGTGAATCAGGCAATAAGCCAGAGTGGATGATTTTGACAGTTATTCCTGTTATTCCACCTGACTTAAGACCTATGGTACAGCTTGACGGTGGACGTTTTGCGACATCAGATATGAATGATTTATACCGCCGTATTATAAATAGAAATAACAGGTTAAAGAGGCTTCTTGAATTAGGTGCACCAGATATTATTGTTCGCAATGAAAAGAGAATGTTACAAGAGGCAGTAGATGCACTTATTGATAATGGCAGACGTGGTCGTCCGGTAACAGGTCCTGGTAATAGACCTCTTAAATCGCTTTCAGATATGCTTAAAGGTAAGCAGGGACGCTTCCGCCAAAATCTTTTAGGTAAGCGTGTAGACTATTCAGGGCGGTCGGTAATCGTGGTAGGTCCTGAGCTTAAGATATATCAGTGTGGACTTCCAAAAGAAATGGCGATTGAACTTTTTAAGCCGTTTGTTATGAAGGAGCTTGTATCTAATGGTACGGCTCATAATATTAAACAGGCTAAAAAGATGGTTGAGAAACTACAGACAGAAGTTTGGGATGTTTTAGATGAGGTAATACGTGAACATCCAGTTATGCTTAACCGTGCTCCTACACTCCACAGGCTTGGTATACAGGCATTTGAGCCTACGCTTGTAGAGGGCAAGGCGATTAAACTGCATCCGCTTGTGTGTACAGCTTTTAATGCTGATTTTGACGGTGACCAGATGGCAGTTCATCTTCCTTTGTCAGTTGAAGCACAGGCAGAGTGTCGTTTCCTGTTACTTTCACCAAACAACTTGTTAAAGCCATCTGATGGTGGTGTTGTGGCAGTTCCTTCACAGGATATGGTGCTTGGTATATACTATCTTACACAGGAAAGACCTGGTGCAAAGGGCGAAGGCAAGTTTTTTAAGAATATAAACGAAGCTATTATTGCTTATGAAAATAAGGCGATTACGCTTCATGCCAGAATAAAGATAAAGCGAAAAGGTATAAATGCTGGTGGTAAAGAGGAAGAAAAAATAATTGAGTCTACGCTTGGAAGGTTTTTGTTTAATGAAATACTTCCACAGGATTTAGGCTTTGTTGACCGTACAAACCCTGACAACTTTTTAAAGCTTGAAGTTGATTTTCATGTAGGAAAGAAACAGCTTAAGAAAGTACTTGAGAAGTGTATAAATGTGCATGGTGCAACTGGCACTGCTGAAACTATGGACAATATAAAGGCACTTGGCTATAAGTATTCAACGTGTGCTGCTATGACAGTATCTATTTCAGATATGACAGTGCCTGAAGCTAAGAAAACTATTTTGTTAGATGCTGAAAAGACAGTAGAAAATATTTCGCGTAAATTCCGACGTGGACTTCTTACAGAGGAAGAACGCTATAAGGCAGTAATTAATACATGGAAGACAGCCGATGATGATATTACAGATGCGTTGTTATCAGGGCTTGATAAGTACAACAATATTTTTATGATGGCAGATTCAGGCGCCCGTGGTTCTGATAAACAGATTAAACAGCTTGCGGGTATGCGTGGACTTATGGCAGATACGTCAGGACGTACAATAGAGTTGCCTATTAAATCAAATTTCCGTGAGGGGCTTGACGTTTTGGAATACTTTATTTCTGCACATGGTGCAAGAAAAGGTATGTCAGATACAGCCTTGCGAACAGCCGATTCAGGATATCTTACAAGGCGACTTGTAGATGTGTCACAGGAACTTATTATACGTGAAGTGGACTGCTGTGCAGACAGGAACTTTATACCTGGTATGGAAATATCAGGGGTAATGGATGGCAAAGAAATGATTGAATCGCTTGAAGAACGTATTACAGGACGTTTTTCATGTGAAGATATATATGATGACAATGGTGAGCTAATTGTTAAGGCTAACCATATGATTACACCAAAGCGTGCTGCACAAATCCTTGCTACTAAAAAAGTATCAGAAAACGTTGACAAGGCAAGGATTAAAATTCGTACAATACTTACATGTAAGTCTCATGTTGGTGTATGTGCAAAGTGCTATGGTGCTAACCTTGCTACAGGAGACCCAGTACAAGTTGGAGAGGCAGTTGGTATTATTGCGGCTCAGTCTATCGGTGAGCCGGGTACACAGCTCACTATGCGTACTTTCCACAGTGGTGGTGTTGCTGGTGATGATATTACACAGGGTCTTCCTCGTGTAGAAGAGCTTTTTGAGGCACGTAAACCAAAGGGTCTTGCTATTATTGCAGAGTTTGGTGGTGTTGTCGCTATACGTGACACAAAGAAAAAACGTGAAGTTATCGTTACAAATCCTGAAAATGGTGAGCAGAAGGCATATCTTATACCTTATGGTTCACGTATAAAAGTTATGGATGGTCAGTTACTTGAGGCAGGTGATGAGCTTACTGAGGGTAGTGTAAATCCACATGATATTCTTGCAATAAAAGGCGTGCGTGCGGTACAAGACTATATGATACGCGAAGTACAACGCGTATATCGTTTACAGGGTGTTGAGATTAATGATAAGCATATCGAAGTGATTGTACGTCAGATGCTTAAAAAGATTCGCATTGAAAATGATGGTGATTCTTCATTCCTGCCGGGAGTAATGGTCGATGCACTTGATTTTGAAGATGAGGTAGAAAGGCTTACAGCAGAAGGCAAAGAACCTCCAGAGGGCAGACAGGTTATGCTTGGTATTACGAAGGC
This sequence comes from uncultured Lachnoclostridium sp., assembly GCA_947565985.1. GTDB lineage: Bacteria > Bacillota > Clostridia > Lachnospirales > Lachnospiraceae > Butyribacter. The sequence continues at coordinate 13,234 of CANOID010000022.1, read as the reverse complement.
TTCTCTTGCTACTAATTCATTTCTTTCTGCTGCGTCATTTCAGGAGACAACGAAAGTTCTCACGGATGCCGCTATTAAGGGCAAGATAGACCCACTTGTAGGACTTAAGGAAAATGTTATTCTTGGTAAACTTATACCAGCCGGCACTGGTATGAAGCGTTATCGTTCTGTAAAGCTTGACTGCGATGAGGAGGCTGAAAAGTTTATTGAAGAACGTCGTAAATTACAGGCAGGCGCTCTTGAAGAATCAGAAGGAGACAATAATAAAGGCAAAAACAAGGATATAGGCATAGAATCGGAGAATCTGGACGATGAATTAGATGATTCACAGGATAATGAAGTAGCTGCAGCTGATGGTGAGATTGTATATTCTACATCAATAGGGTTAGAAGATGAACTTGACAATATTGAAGAAATGGAAGACTTTGATACATTTGCACTTGTTGATGATGGAATTGTAACCGAGTAATAATAGCCCAGAAGAAACCATAATGTTCCTTCTGGGCTATATAACGGCATTGCAAAGATTTTGCCACATTTTTAATGTAAGTTTATTTAACAATATTTTTAATAAGGAGAGTTTAGCATGAAAAACAAGAAAAGAGGGTTGCTGCACTTATTTTTTATTCTTGTAGCAACTGGGCTTTTTGCCTTTACAGCTTTAGTTGGTTTTTCTGATTCGCATAGAGGCAGTGCCCGAAACATTAAGCTTGGTCTTGACCTTGCAGGTGGAGTGAGTATCACATACCAGACTGTTAAAGATAATCCAAGCGATACAGAGATGAGAGACACGATTGCTATGATGCAGGACCGTGCCGAAGTCTACAGTACAGAATCATCAGTAGTGCAGGAAGGAAATAATCGTATATCTATTGATATACCTGGTGTTGAAAATGCAGACGAAGTTCTTGAATCTTTAGGTAAAGAAGGTTCTCTTGACTTTGTTGCAGCAGATGATATCACGTTTGATGAGAATAATGTCCCACAGTACACAAAAACTGTATGTACAGGAAAGCATATTAAAAATGCTGAAGCAGCAACACAGCAGGACGAGATTACTAAAAATAAAGAGTATGTGGTTCAGCTTACATTTAATGCAAAGGGAACTAAAAAGTTTGCTGAGGCGACTGCTGAAGCTGCTCCTTCAAAGAAACAGATTTATATAATATATGATGGCAATGTACTTTCAGCTCCCAGAGTACAGGATGAAATATCAGATGGACATGCCGTTATCTCAGGAAGTTTTGCTACTTATGCTGAAGCTGATGAGCTTGCATCTATGATACGTATAGGTGCTCTTCCAGTTGAGCTTAAAGAAATCCAGTCACAGGTAGTAGGTGCACAGTTAGGACAGGATGCTATAGATACAAGCCTTATGGCAGGTGCTATTGGTTTTGCACTTGTTGTAATTTTTATGATTGTACTCTACAGGCTGCCTGGTGTTGCTGCTTCACTTGCCTTAGTATTTTATCTTGTAGTGATGATTGTGGCACTTAATGTCTTGGACATAACGCTTACTCTGCCCGGTGTTGCTGGTATAATACTTAATATAGGTATGGCAGTTGATGCCAATGTTATTATATTTACACGTATTAAAGAAGAACTTAGAAGAGGTAAGTCTGTACAGTCAAGTATAAAACTTGGATTTGACAAGGCTCTTTCAGCTATTGTAGATGGCAATATTACAACACTTATTGCCGCCGTAGTATTATATGCTAAGGGTTCAGGTACTATAAAAGGATTTGCGACTACTCTTGCAATGGGTATTATACTTTCAATGTTTACATCGCTTGTTATTACAAAGCTTATTCTTAATGCTATGTATTCACTAGGTATAGATGATGTCAAGTATTTTGGTATCGAAAAAGAGAGAAAACAGATTGCATTTATCAAAAATAAGGCTAAATTCTTCTTAATTTCAGGTGCTATGATTGTAGCTTGTATAGTAATGCTTGTAGTAAATAACGCAAGAAGTGGTTATATACTTAATTATGGTCTTGATTTTATGGGGGGTACAACTTATGATATCCCATTTAGTGCTGACCAAGAAATTGATGGAGATTTTAAGAAAGAAATAGAATCTCTCTTTATGAATATAAGTGGTTCAAATGATGTTATAATAGCAGAAGTGGCAGGTTCAAATGAGCTTACAGTTAAAACAGTTGAGCTTTCAGAAGAACAGCGTAAAACTCTTACTTCAACTATTTCTTCAACATATAATGTAGAAGAAGATAGTATACAGATACAGAGTATTAGTGCATCCGTATCTGATGAAATGAAATCAGATGCTGTAATATCAGTAATAATAGCAGCAATATGTATGTTAATTTATATCTGGTTTAGATTTAAGGATATTATTTTTGCAGGGAGTGCAGTATTGGCTCTCTTACATGATGTAGTCTGTGTACTTCTTGTATATGCTGTTACAAGAATTTCAGTGGGAAATACATTTATAGCATGTATGCTTACAATTGTAGGTTATTCAATTAATGCGACTATTGTAATCTTTGACCGTATACGTGAAAACCTTGGAACACGTACAAACAGCGTAGCGTTGCAAGAAGTAGTTAATGACAGTATTACACAGACATTGTCAAGAAGTATTAATACATCAATTACAACGTTTTTTATGGTAGTTATGCTTGCAGTACTTGGTGTAGATTCAGTAAGGGATTTTGCAATTCCTCTTCTTGCAGGAATTATATGTGGTGCTTATTCATCAGTTTGTATTACAGGTACACTTTGGTATACAATTAAGAAAACTGTATCCAAGAAAAGCACTACAACAAAAAGTAAAGAAGTGTCAATTAAAAAAGCATAGGCATAATAGAAAATTTGTAATATAGATAGGGTATGCTCCTCTTATAAGAAAAGTAAAAGGAGCATACTTTTTTAGTTATTTTTAATTGCTACAAATGAAACCCATTCACCAAGTGTATTTTTCTTTAATATACTAAAGTTATTTTTTATAAGTGCTTTTTCTACTTTATTTGCTTTATCTGCAAGTATTCCAGAAGATATAAAAAGCCCATGTTCTTTTATAAATCTGCCTATATGTCCTGCAAGTGGTATAATTACATCTGCAAGTATATTTGCGACTGCAATATCAAAGCACATATCAAAGTTTTGTCTTATACTTTCTTCATCTTCAAGAATATTTGCACATATTGCTTTAAGTCTGTCAGGGGTTATATTGTTGTTTTGTGCATTGTTCAAGGTGGCACTTACAGCCGATGGGTCGATATCTAGGCATAATGCAGACTTAGCACCACATAGCAATGCACTAATTGCAAGAATGCCACTTCCACATCCCACATCAAGAATTTTAGTTTCAGATGTTATATAATCCTTAATAGATAATAGACATAGCTTAGTTGTTTCATGTGTGCCTGTACCAAATGCAGAACCTGGTTCAATTTCTATTACAATATCCTCTTTATTTACATAGGCTGGGATTTCTTCCCATGTAGGTTTAATAATAATATTGTCAGCAATCCGAAATGGTTTAAAATTCTCTTTCCACTTGTCTTTCCAGTTATTATCATCTTCTATGGAATATTTAATAACAGGCATAGCAACAGGGATAAATTGTTGTATATTTTTAATTTCCGATTTTATGTTTTCTATAAGTTCATTAGGAGTTAATACAGATAGTGGGGATTCAAGGCGGCTGTCACGCAATGATGAGCCTGTACTAAAAAAAGCACTATTTATATTTCCGGGTGCTTCTGTGTAAAATGTAAGTATAGAAGAGCCATCATCGAAACCCATATCAGCAGGAATATCTGTGTACATCTGTTTTTCTTCCTTTTCAGAAAGTGGTACATGGTCTGTAATTTCATATCCATTTATACCAAGATTGCAGAGGATATTGCCTATAATTTCTGCATAATTTGTTGTAGTGTATAACTTATACTTTATCCAATTCATTCTTTTGCCTCCTTTTCTTTACAGTTATTGTAACAGAATATAAGCAATTATAAAATAGTTGTGATATAATGTTTTAACAAAAGCAGAAAAGAGAGGATATTATTTTGAAAAAATGGATAAGTAAAAGGTGCAATGCAGATTTTGTAAAAATTGCATCACGTTATAATGTAACAGAAATATTTGCAGAAGTTCTTGTTAAAAGAGGTCTATATACATGGGAAGCAATGGATAAATACTTGTTCCCTGATATCAGCAGAATGTATGCACCAGAACTTATGAAGGGACTTGTACAGGCTTCAAGTCTTTTGGAAGATTCTATAAAAAGAGGCAGCAAAGTCAGAGTTATTGGCGATTATGATGTTGATGGTGTAATGTCTTCGTATATACTAGTTAGAGGCATTACAATGCTTGGAGGTAATGCAGATTACAAAATTCCACATCGTGTAAAAGATGGATATGGTATCCGCAGTTATATGGTTGACGAAGCATATAATGAGGGTGTAGATACGATTGTTACGTGTGATAATGGAATATCTGCTGTAGATGCTGCACTGCGTGCAAATGAACTTGGAATTACATATATACTTACAGATCACCATGAAGTGCCAGTGGAAAATGGTGTCTGTGTTATTCCAAAGGCAGATGCAGTTGTCGACCCTAAACAGCCAGAGTGCAACTATCCATTTGCACAACTTTGTGGGGCAGCAGTAGCTTATAAAATTATAAGCTATATATTTGAGAAACAATGTAATAAAAATTATATAGAAGAACTGCTGCCGTTTGTAGCAATAGCTACAGTGTGTGATGTTGTTCCACTGATTGACGAAAACAGGATAATTGTAGCTAATGGTTTAAAAATGCTTTCAGACAGAAATATTATGAAAAACATAGGAATGACAGCACTGTTAAATGAATTGAAGCTGAGAGGCAAAGTTTCTTCAAGTGCTATTGGATTTAAAATAGGACCATGTATTAATGCTGCTGGCAGGCTCTCGGATGCTTCTAAGGGGATGGAGCTTTTACTTGAAGAAGATGAAAGTAAGGCAGTAAGACTTGCACAAGAACTAGTAATGCTCAATGAAGAAAGAAAGAATATGACAGCAGATGCCGAGGCGGAAGCTGATAAACAGATTGCATATATAGATGTGAACAAGATGCCTGTTCTTGTACTTTATCTTAAAAACTGCCATGAGAGTGTAGCGGGGATTGTAGCAGGCAGAGTGCGTGAAAAATATTATAGACCAACTTATATACTTACAAAGACCAAAAATGGGCTAAAAGGCTCAGGGCGTTCTATTCCAGATTATCATATGCAGTCGGAACTTATGCGTTGTCATGATATTTTGACAGAATTCGGAGGTCATGCAATGGCAGCAGGTTTCTCATTGCCAGAAGAAAATTTAGAAAAGTTTTGCGTCACATTAAACAGACAGTGCTTGTTAAAACCAGAAGAAATGATTGAAAAGCTTTCTTTCGACAAGGAAATAAAGCTTTCAGATATAAGCAAAGAACTTGTTATGGAGCTTAAACTGCTTGAACCACTTGGTGAAGCAAATAAAAGAGCTGTATTTGCAAAGCGTGGTGTTATAGTAAAATCTGTATATATGTGTGGAAAAGAAAAACAGGTTGCAAGGCTACAAGTTGAGGATGACGGAAAAGTGTTTAATGCAGTTGATTTTAATGCAGAAAAATGTATTGGCAGTGCAGTGTGCACTCACTACGGTGAGGAAACATGGGAAGCAATGAAAAATGGGCAATGTGGTCAGAGTATAGATATACTGTATATCCCATGTTTTAATGAAATGTATGGAAATATTGAATTTAGAATTATAGATTGCAGATAAAATACTAGCAACTAATTTTGTTAATTTTTTGTTTTCTAGTGTGACGAGTATACTAGTCACACTAGAAAATAATAAGGAGAACTATGTTCGTATGCTAGTTTTCATTGTAAAAATATTACGCTTGGATTCTAGATAATCTTAAATTATGTATTATAATAATATAGCTTGCTATTAAAACTATATCTGCCCCAGCCCAAGCTAGTACTTCTGCTAGAAAAACCCCGTTTTCTCCTACAAATTTCGGAAGTACTAGTATGGCAGATGTACGCATTATAAGTTCTGCAATACCAGAAACCATAGGAAGTACAGTATTGCCCATACCTTGCAGAGAGGAACGGAACACATATAAAATATAAAGAATCGGCAAACAGATACACATAATTGCCAAGTAGCGGTAAGCTACGGAAATCGTTTGTATGGCTTCTTCACCATTGCCAGATACAAAGCCACTAATAATTAGTTTGCCAGATAAAAGCATTATAACAGCGATTATAACCGAAGTAAATACTGCTACTCCAATTGCAGACCTAACTCCCTGACGTATTCGGTCTATACATCCTGCTCCAAGATTTTGACCTACATATGTAGTCATTGCGAATCCATAGGAAGATGTTGCGATCTCAAGCACACCATGAAGCTTACTTCCTGCTGTAAACCCTGCGATAAAGACAATGCTAAACTGGTTTACTACTGACTGTACAATCATTCCTCCGCCTGCGATAAGCACATTTTGAAGTGCCATTGGGGAGCTGATAGCAAGCATATTTTTTGCAATGTTTTTCTGAATGTGTAGGTGTTTTCTCTCTAGATGAAGTATTTCAATTTTTTGTACATAAATAAAACAGAAAACACATGAAACGAACTGAGCTATTAAAGTAGCTACTGCGGCACCTGCTATGCCCCATGAAAATACACGGACAAATAAAATATCAAGTACAACATTTACTACAGAGGCAATCACCATAGCACGCAAAGGTGTCTGTCCATCACCTAGTGCACGTAAAATAGAGGCTAAAAGGTTATATGCTGCAATAATAGGAATCCCAACCAAGGATAGCCTAAGATAAAGCAAACTGTAAGAAATAACATCATCAGGCGTTTTTAGCATCTGTAAGATAGGATAAATCAATATCTGACCTAAAACCATAAATATTACAGAACTAATTGCGGAAAGTACAATAGAATTTCCAACAGCCATTTTAAGTCGTTTTACGTCTTTCGCACCAAATGCCTGTGCCATAGTAATTGAAAATCCTTGTGTAAGCCCCTGTAAAATACCAAGTATTACCCAGTTAGGCCATGTGGAGGCTCCAAGTGCTGCTAAAGCATTTACACCAAGGAATTTGCCAACAACCATACTGTCAACAACAGAATACAGTTGTTGAAATACATTTCCCACCATCAAAGGTAGGGCAAAAGCTACAATCAGTGAGACTGGTCTGCCCTCTGTCATGTTTTTAATACGGTTTTCCATAACACTCTACATTCCTTTCAATGTTTAACTTAAATTTCAATTCTTTTCATTATAGACAGATGAAATATTATTGTCAATCTCTGTATTAAAAATAAAGACCTCTATTTTTTTCTAACTTGTGCACAATATATTTATAACTCAATTATATGATGCCATGGTCAAAAGTAGATAGCAATCCGTAGCATCAGTTGGGGCAAAATACCTTTTGACCCCAACATCATTATATCAATGCATAGTTTCAGAAAAAATAGTAAGTCTTTTTTCTAATAAAAAAATTTTTTTACTTTATAGAAACTGAAATTTATTTATTCTCACCTTTTTTGCACATAATTCTGCAGAAAATAATAGCTACAACAGTGCTTACAACTGTTGCTATAAGTCCTGGAAGTACAACTGCTGCTGGATTTACTGAACCATACTGACTTCGGTAGGCAATTACATTGACAGGAATAAGCTGTAAAGAAGAAATATTGATAACTAAAAAAGTACACATTTCATCAGATGCTTTTCTTATTTTACTGTCTCCAGTGCGTTCTCGTTCAAGTACAGCAAACTCTTTCATTGCTTTAAGTCCCATTGGTGTAGCTGCCCATCCAAGTCCAAGTACATTGGCTATAATATTTGCGGCTATATATTCATTAACTATATGGTCTTTAGGTATACGTGGAAATAAAAACTTTAATAGTGGAGCTAATTTTTGTGTTAAAATATTTAAAAGTCCAGAACGCCGTGTGATTTCAACCAATCCTGTCCACATAGCCATAATTCCTAACATTGTTATAGCAAGTGAAACTGCTTCTCCAGCACTGTCAATAGCAGCATTGCTTAATGCTTCTACTTCTCCTGTTATAATTCCAAAACTTATACCAATCAATATCATAAATCCCCAAAGCTTATTAAGCATAACATCCTCCGCAATATTAATTAATAGTTAATATAAGCTATGCTTTTTTTTAACTCTTTATGTTTTGGGTTTAGATAAGAACTTGCAAATTTCTTCTTTTTTGCTATCAGAAAGACCAGAATATTCTGTATCAAACTGCATAATACTATAATTAAAATTTTTTTCACTAAAAAGGTTATTATTACCTTCTTTGTATTTTTCAAGTATGTTTAGCCTTTCATTCTGCTTCATAAAGCCATACTTTTTAATATCAGGGTGTTGTTCAGAATAAACCTTATACAGATAATTTAACAATGGTTCATTAATCTTATTTAACAACTTATGTTCGAGTGCATCCCTTGATAAACTTGCATTTTTCTCTGAAATGCTAATCTGTTGAAATTTACTAATATCATCAGTTTTTATTCCCACATAATAGCATAAAAAATCAAATATTATATCTTTATTTAGCAAATTTTCCTTTTCATAAATTTTCACAGATAATTTATTTCCAAAATATTTTTTCCATCTTGATATCTGATTAAAATAATCAAGACACAATTTTTGTTTTTTATAAAATGTACAAAATGCTATTGGAAATTCCCATGTTCTCCACGGAACCTTACAATATTCCATATACATTGATTCAATATATAAATCCTGTCTACGCAAATAACACACTATCTGGGCTTCCGGAAATAGTTGTTTAAGCCTTGTGCATATATATATATTTACATTGTCTATATCTTGGAATTTCAGATTACTGCTTAAACCCGCTGATACCTGTAATAAATCTGCGAAGAAGCCTTCATGTGAGATTATTATTGTAGTAGCGCCCCTTACTTCTGCAATAAAACGGATTTTAGTTGCTATAGTATCAGGCTCTTCTTCTAAATCTTTTAAATCACTACAAAAATGCAATAAACCATATTTTTCTAATGCTTCTTTTAATATTGCAAATGCAAGTCCTGTGTGGTTATTAACTATTTTCCAAGTATTTCCATAATATATATGATATTTTAACAATTGTTGTCTATTATTAAATAAAAAATTCTGTAAAGCAGACGTTCCTGTTTTATAGTTGCCTATATGCAGAATTATCTTCATAAATTAAATCCTTTCCTATTGTTATTATGTTCACTTTTGTCTTAACAAAATCTGCAATCAGCATACCATTTATGTATGAAACCGTCAATAAAACTGTGTTGCGTATTGACAAAACCAAAGAATACATCTATACTTTTTTATAGATTATCTGGGGAGCTTTTTAGCTGAGAGGGATTACATCCGACCCATTGACCTGATACGGTTAGTACCGTCGTAGGAAGATTAGAGGATTAAGATATTGGAATATTTATTACACTTTATGTATAATGTGTAATGTTACCCTCCCCCTGGATATTAACAGGGGGTTATATTTTTTTGGAAGGGAGAATATTAATTATGGAATATTCAACACAAATGGATGCTGCAAGAAAGGGCATTATTACAAAAGAACTAGCTGGCGTTGCAAAAAGTGAACATATAGATGAAGAAAGTCTTAGAGAACTTGTGGCGTGTGGTAAGGCAATTATTCCTGCTAATAAACGCCATATCTGCATCAAACCATGCGGCATCGGCAACAAACTGCGTACTAAGATAAATGTAAATCTTGGCACGTCAAGAGATTGGACAGATATTGATATGGAGATGGCAAAAGTCAAGAGTGCCGTAGAACTTGGTGCAGAAGCTATTATGGATTTAAGTTCTTTTGGTGACACACAAAAATTCAGGCGTAAACTTACAGCGGAGTGTCCAGCGGTAATTGGAACTGTGCCTATATATGATGCAGTGGTATATTATCATAAGGCATTAAAAGAAATTACAGCAAAAGAATGGATTGACATAGTGAGGATGCACGCAGAAGATGGAGTGGATTTTATGACAATTCACTGTGGAATTAATAAAGAAACGGCAGAGAGATTTAAAAGAAATAAAAGACTTACAAATATTGTATCAAGGGGTGGTTCAATAATATTTGCTTGGATGGAAATGACTGGTGAAGAAAATCCATTTTATGAATATTATGATGAAATACTTGACATATGCAGAGAATATGATGTGACAATGAGCCTTGGCGATGCGTGCAGACCTGGCTGCTTAAAGGATGCTTCTGATATTTCCCAGATAGAAGAACTGATAACGCTTGGTGAGCTTACTAAACGTGCATGGGAAAAGGATGTACAGGTAATGGTTGAAGGTCCTGGGCATATGCCATTAGACCAGATTGAAGCAAATATGAAAATACAGCAGACAATATGCAATGGTGCACCTTTTTATGTACTAGGACCACTTGTTACTGATGTAGCTCCGGGATATGACCATATAACAGCGGCTATAGGTGGTGCTTTAGCAGCTACTTATGGTGCTTCTTTTCTCTGCTACGTAACACCTGCTGAACATTTACGACTGCCTGATGTACAGGATGTCAAAGATGGAATTATAGCATCTAAAATTGCTGCACATGCTGCCGATATTGCAAAAGGCATAAAAGGAGCAAGAGACTGGGATGATGAGATGAGTAATGCAAGAAAGAAGCTTGATTGGGAAAAAATGTTTGAGCTTGCAATAGACCCTGATAAAGCGAGAAATTACCGTGCATCTGCAAAACCTGAAAAAGAAGACACCTGTTCTATGTGCGGCAATTTTTGTGCCGTTAAAAATATGAACAGAATTCTGGATGGGGAGATTGTATCAATTTATGATGAATGAAATAAAAAATAGTTGTATACGCAAAAAGGTGATGACGGTGGCAGGTTCAGACTGCAGTGGTGGAGCAGGAATACAGGCTGATTTAAAGACAATGACAGCACATGGAGTATATGGAATGAGTGTTATTACTGCCATAACTGTGCAAAATACTATGGGAGTAGTAAAATCCGAGCAGCTTTCTACAGAGCTTGTGGCAGGACAATTTGATGCAGTGTGTTCTGATATTATGCCCGATTCAGTTAAGACAGGTATGCTTTTTTCAGCAGATATAATTGACATCATTGCCTGCAAAATAAAAGAATACAACCTAAAAAATGTAGTAGTGGACCCTGTACTCGTCTCTACAAGCGGCAATAGGCTTTTAGAGCCATCAGCAGAAAGTGTTCTTATAGAAAAGATGCTGCCACTTGCAACACTTATTACGCCAAATATTCCTGAAGCAGAGGTACTGTCGGGTATAAGAATACACAGTAAAGAGGATATGGTACTTGCCGCCTCTAAGCTCTGTGCATCAAGTGGTGCCAATGTGCTTATTAAGGGCGGTCACAGTACCAGTAATGCCGATGATTTGTTATATTGTACGAACAGTCTTAATTCAGAGAACAGTAGAACTATATGGTTTAACAGTGAAAGAATTAATACTTGTAATACACATGGAACAGGCTGCACACTTTCATCCGCAATAGCTTGTAATTTGGCATATGACCTTGATATTGTGACAGCAATATCACATGCAAAAAATTATTTGTACAATGCACTAAAATCAGGTCTTAATTTAGGCAGTGGTAATGGTCCCGTTGACCATTGTTTCATCTGCACACCGCCTGATTTCGTTCCAGTACTTATCTGAATCCTCGTCATATACAGCAATAACATGACATCCTGCACCCTTGGCTGAGCGTACAGCAAACAGTGTGTCTTCATATACAGTTGTACTCTCAGGCAGTACATTATATTTTCTACATACTGTTTTATATATTTCAGGGGTGCGTTTGTCAAGTTTTAGTTCCGTACTAGTGTAAATTGCATCAAAGTAATTATATATTTTTAATTGTTTAAGAGCAGGTATGGCATAGGTTCTGTCAGATGTAGTAAGCATACATATTGTATTACCCTGTTTATACAGATTTTCTAACAGACTATCCATACCAGTTTTAATAGGTACATTATTCTTATACTCATCTTTTACAATATCAATTATTTCTGAAATAATATTATTCCTGTCCTTATTTACACCAAGACTTATAAAATAGTCTGCGCATTCAGGAAGTGTCAATGGTGCTATTATCTGGTCAAGGTCAATAGGAGGCACTATATTGTACGATTTAAGATAATTTGCATCAAGATTTTTCCATATTGGCATAGAATCAAGAATAGTTCCATCCATATCAAATATGTATAATTTATTTTTCATTGATAATCTCCTCACAAAGATTTAATAAGTCAAGTGTTGCTTTACTTATATTTTGCTGTGCAAATAGTGCAGATATAACAGCGACACCATCAATCCCTGAGCCTTGAAGTTGTAATATATTGTTATGATTAATACCCCCAATAGCAACCACAGGTATTGTTATACTGTCTGTGATTTCTCTAAGTGTGGTAAATGACATAGGCATAGTGTCCTTTTTTGTCGAAGTTGTAAAAACTGCACCTACACCAATATAGTCTGCACCAACGCTCTGTGCAACAATGGCTTCTTTAAGGTTGTGAGCAGTCATACCAATAATTTTATTGTGTCCCAGCATTTTTCTTGCCCTTTTATAATCTGTATCGCTTTGTCCAATATGTACACCATCCGCATCTGCTTCTTTAGCGGCATATACATCGTCATTAATTACAAAAGGGACATTGTATTTAGCAGCAATTTTCTTTAATGTAATTGCTTCTCTGACAAGTTCATTATGTTCAAGATGTTTCTCACGAAGTTGTAAAAAAGTTGCTCCATTTTTTAAAACTTCCTCAACTTGAGAAGCAAGTGTCCTGCCGTTTAACCACTGTCTATCAGTAATAGCATATAAAAGTACATCTTTCTTGTTAATGTTCACTTTTTTCACCATCCTTTACATCTGCTTGTAGAAATTAATAAAATTCAGTATAATAAATAATAGTGGTTTTTTAAGCTTATGTCAATGACAGCAAAGGAAGGAGATTTATATGGACGCAAATATGCTATTACCAGGAACACTTTACAAAAATTCTGACGGAAACATCTGTCAGATAATGTGCATTGCAAAAAATTGCAAAGATAAAGAGAAAGAGGTAGTATACCAGAAAATGTTTCCACCATTTGATATATGGATAGAACCGCTGGAGAATTTCATATCTGAACAGATACAAATAAAAGTAAAT
>CANOID010000021.1 GCA_947565985.1 uncultured Lachnoclostridium sp. | reverse complement strand
CAGCGTCCTTTGGCATACTTGCCACTCGGGGATGGTCTATAGAACCACATACTGGACATGGCTTTTTAGGTACAAGCTCCTGTGCTAGAAATGCTGACTGACATGCTATGTACATTCTGTTATAGTCCTCATGTTTTCTACGACTTTGTTCCCACTCTGTTAAACACGATAACAATTTCTTTTCCTGAATTGATAGTGATTTTTTCTTATCCTCACATACTTCTTTGCGTTTTTTTAATTTACAAATAAGCTCCCATTCTTCATCGCACTTTTTTTGTGCTGAATTTGCTTGTTGTATTTCAAGCTCTAAATTTTCATAAGATTTAATAATACTTTCACATAAAACAATATCTTCCTTAATCTTTTTAAGCTTTGTAAATTCCTTTTTTCTGTCAGATACCACTTGCGCGATACTGTTATTGAATTCTGCAAGCTCACTTTCCTTGTCTGTAACAACTTTATACTTTAAAACTACCTGTTGAATGTTATCTCTTTTTGCTATGTATTGTGGCATAAGCTCCCTGTATTCTTCATCTGTTTGCTTATACTTATCTGTAATTTCCTTATACTCAAACTTTAAATCTTCTTCTTTTAACTTAAGACTTTCAGCATTTTGCAGTGCATTATTGTAATCCTTTTTCCTGTTATTATAATTATTTTCTGCCAATAACACTTCTGCAGCTTTTTTTGCAAGATTTAACACGGTTTCTTTATTATCCATTTCTTCTTTTAAACTGTCAAGCTTTTCTTTCGCAATCTTAAATGTATCAAGTCTTTCAATCAGTTTGTTTTTCTCTTTGCTTTTAGCTATATAACTGTTTAAATCGCTATATTCTTTTTCTTTTTCTTGATAGAGACTGTACTGAACATTATATATATTTTTAAGACGTAAAAGCTCTTTTTCTAAAACACCTATAAGCCCCTCCGGCTCAGTGTCTTTTTTCTCAAATGCCACTTTCCACTCTTCCTTATAAGGACTGCCACTCTGTATATCTGCCGTATTAAAAAGTTCCCCAAGCTTTATAGAATTATCTTTTACAAGTGCTATTTGTGCCTTATATTTCTTATATATGACATCTTCAATATCACCATAAATTTCCGTTGAAAAAATCTGCCGAAAGATTTCCTTGCGTCTGCCAGTCTTGTCCATAATTAGTTCTTGGAACTCTCCCTGTGCAATAAGTGCAATTTTATTAAACTGCTCTGCTGTAAGAGCTGTAATTTCTTCTATCTTTTTATTTATCTGTGCTATTTTTCCATTAAACTGAACACCATCAGGCATTATAAGCTCTACTTTTCCCTGTTGTCTAATAATATTATACTTGCCATCTTTATTTCTGCGCTTACTTTTTCTCTCATATGCAGGATATCTTTTTATTGTATATATATCTTGTCCATAACTAAACGTAAATTCTACAAATGTTTCCCTGTCCTCTGATGCATATTCACTTCTCATCATAATACTTTTTCGTTCTTTGCCACTCATAGTATCATATAAAGCAAACATAACCGCATCAAATATAGTGGACTTTCCTGAACCAGTATCTCCAGCAATAAGAAAAAGACCATTTTGCATTTTATCAAATTTTATTGTTTCAACTCCACCATACGAACCGAAAGCTGACATAATAAGTTTAATTGGCTTCATTGCTCTATTTTTCACCTCATTTCTGCTACTTCATTTATAATTTCCTTAATAAGCTTATCTTCTAACTCATCCATTGTACGCCCAGATACCTCTTTAAAAAATGCCCCAAATGCTTCATAAGGCGTAAGTTCCTTAAAATCTGCCTCGCATTCATTAAATATCTGTCTTGTTCGCTTATTATCCACTATAACCTCAAGTATATTTTCAAAATATGGCTCAAGCTGTTCTTTAACCATATCTGGTATATCATCATCGGTAAGCGTAATACTTGCATAGTTTCGCTTATTTCGTTCATTTGATGCGGCAATTACCTCTTTTAAACTGCCACGAAGTTTTATCACATCGCACGCTACCTTTATTGGAAGTGTGCTGATATGTACACCATCTTTCTTAGCCCCTATACTAACTACTGTTATACTCTTGTTTTGACAAGCTTCACTCACTGAATATTTAAGAGGTGTTCCACAATATCTAAATTTTTCTTCTCCAATATACTGTGCACTGTGAATATGTCCAAGTGCTGCATAGTCAAACCCCTTTAACACCGATATATCAATAGCGTCAGTGCCACCAATAGAAACAGGTCTTAATTCCGAATCACACCGCACTGGTGCAGCATTGCCATTTATATAAAACTGATGAGAGAGAATCACATTTCTGCCTAAATAATCAATATCTTCACAAGCAAGCAATTTTGCAATTACAGCTTGCTCACCCTGTGCTGCCTCATCAGGCATAAAATGCCTAACCATGCCTGATTTTAAAAATGGCAGCATATAAAAATTTACATCACCATATTTATCTTGTAACACAACCTTTTCAAGTTTAATTCCATCTTCTTGCGGTGGCAAGACAGATATATGTATATTGTGTTTTTCCAAAAAACTCTTTCCATACCTCAACCGTTCTGCTGAATCATGATTACCTGCAATAATTAACACCGTTATATCCTCTAAAGCCATAAGAAACTCATCAAGAAGTGAAACAGCCGAACCTGCTGGAACTGTCTTGTCATATATATCGCCAGACACCAGTACTGCATCTGGTTTCTCACTTTTTAAATACTTACAAAGCTGTACTATAAAACCATGTTGTTCATTGTATAAATCATATCCATGAAGCTGCTTTCCAAAATGTAAATCTGATAAATGAAAAAATTTCATAGAAAACCTCATTTCTGCACTTTTTTCTTCTTTCACTACTTCTTTTATCATATATCATAATACTATTGTCAAATTAAAGCAAGGAAGATTTTTTATATAAAAAAACGGATTTTTTCAATACAAAGACATCATTTAAATTTTAAAAAATAGAGTAGCTTAAAGCAATGTGGATATTTACGCAATAATAATTTTGTGATATTATAATGTAAAAAGGGACTTGCCTATGAAGAGAAAGAAAAAAATCTATCTGTGCATGACTATATTTTTTATAATTATTTATATTGGGCTATTGACGATTCTTTTTTTATCTGAACATACTGACAGCAGGGCAACAATCCGTTCTTTTGGAGATGCATTGTGGTATTCTCTAGTTACATTTACTACTGTTGGCTATGGTGACCTGACCCCAGTAACACCTCTGGGGCATATAGTAGGTGTTATTTTCCTTTTATTGTCTGCTGGTATTATAATGACATTATTTGGTGCCGTTGTATCTTTTGCTACCAACGAAGGGCTTCCGCTCTTTCTACTCGGTTTTCAGCGAAAGAAAAACTGGTATTATTTTGCAGACTATGGAGCGGAATCCAATACCTTGGCTAAAAATATATATAAAGAAGACCCAGATACAATCATTATTTTTGGTGAGAAAAAAAATAAACATCTTGAATTTCCAGACTATCCATGTCTGTTTATAAATATTTCTCCTGCACGAATCATAGAACATAAAAAAAATATTGGTGCACAATGTAAGATTTTTTTTATGAAAGAAAATGATATTGATGTTAATATGCGTGCATCTGGTTTACATACATTACCAGTAGAAGTATATGCAAGAACGACAAATAGACAGGATTACCTTTCAGGAAATATCAAATTTTTTCACAGTTATGATTGTTGTGCAAGACAATATTGGCGTTCTAAACCACTGTGCAATTATGAAAATACGATTGTAATTATAGGATTTGGGAATTATGGACGCTGTATTCTTGAACGCGCAATACTGACAAATATTATATCCGTCAACCAACATGTAACTTATCATATTTTCGGAGATGCAAAAAAATTTCTTGCAATGCACAACAATCTTCATAAGACATTTTGTATAGGCAAAGAATCTGAAACAACAGATTCTCTAATTTTTCATGATGAATTTTGGGAAACACATCATGAACTTATGGAACAGGCTGACCGTATTATTATTTGTAGTGATGATGAGCCAGAAGGCTTTAATATATTTCGACAGTTAAACAACTATTATAAAGTTCAAGGGCATATACATCTGCACAGCAATCAGAAAACACCCGGCATATCCTGTTTTGGAACAAATGAAGAGATATATACACCAAACCAGATTATGAGAACCACGTTGAATAAAGCGGCTATTACAATTAATGAAATATTCTGCAAATCAGTTTCATATCCTACACTGAGTTGGGAGGAACTTGATGATTTCCATCGAGAATCCAAAATATCCGCCGCAGACCACCTTTTGATGAAAATCCGGATTCTCTTAAAAGATGAAACTATTACAGAGTTTACTCCTGAAATAGTAGAAAAAGCATATAAAGAATATTGTGAAACAAAAAAATCTGAATCTGTAAAAGATATGTACCGAAGGATTGACCATGCACGCTGGCTGCGTTTTTATACATTTTATAACTGGAACTATGGAGTTGTGAGAGATGATACAGCATGGGAACATCCTATGCTATGTCCATATAAAGAACTAACTCCAGAACAAAAACAAGAACGTGATGCTGCATGGGAACTTTTAGGTAATATTGATGTAGAATTAAATATAAAGTAATAAGAAGCCAAGAGAGTGATTTACTACTCTTTTGGCTTCTTAATTAATCTTGTCCAAAATAATAATTTTTTACAAATTCCATTACTTGTTTTTTATTTCCACATTCACAGCATTCATATGTCCCATAATAATATGACATCAGCTTCGCTTCCCTGTCTGCACCTGCCATTGATAATAAATTTGAAAACCACACATATGTATTATCTAAAGTTTTTCCATCCCACTGTCCAAGAACCTGCGGTGCTGGAATAATTCCTTTAAACGCTTCTTCCATTTCATCATTATCATCAAACTCTATAATCTCATTACAATCTTTACATTTCCCACATTCCATATAGCAGCTTTGCCACATTGACATAAACATCGCAAAAGCTTCTTTTCTGTCACTGCCAAGAATTGCAAAAACAGATGTAAGAAAAGGGACTTTATAATAAGAGTTTTCTCTTATCTCTTTAAGATATTGCTCCAAGAAACGCTTAGTTATTTCCTGAAGCTTTAAAAGACTCAAATTATAGTTATTCATAACCTCATCTTCTGGCTTCACTTCATCTCTGTAAGTATCATCAGGAATATCCATCGCAACTAACAGACCCATATCAGTTATAAGTGAAATCTGTCCTTCAAAATCATTTTTTGCTCTTTTCTTCTCTAAAAACTTTACTAAATAAGGCATAACTAAATAAATTGCTGGATAAAAAGTCATCTGATGAGCTACACTTTCAAAAAGATTTTCTAAAGCAATCTTTTCTATATCTTCAATATCCTCTTCTTTGCCCTGTCGGTGCTGTCTTCTGTCAAGCAGTGCCATATCCCAGTCATCAAGCTTGGTTTCTTCTCCCGTTAAAAGCTTGATATCATTTACTACATTTCCATATGCTCCTCTAAATATTTCCCATAATTCAGAGTTCGTTGGAACTAGTTTTAATTCTTTATTCAAACCTTCAGTTTGTTTAAAATCTAAGATTATTCCATATCTATTTTCAGTTATCATAATTTTACCCCTTACCCTTTTATTACCCAAATCTCATCTATATATATTATAACTTATTAGGTATATGATATCAAGCATTTTTGTGTATATGTATCTTTTATCAAATATTTTATACACATTTATTGTGTCTTCCATCCCATGCCTAAAGGAGTGGGCTTTCCGCACATTTGTTGTAATAATCTTATTCCATAACTTGTTAAACTTTTTTGTACTATAAACATTATCAGTATATATAATAATATTGGTAGCCATGGGTAAGAATATATCATATCTACTCCCATCTGTATTTCTGTCATAACAAATGCATACCCTAATATACTGCCAAAAATCAAAGTGCAAATTGAAGATATACCTGTATAATATAAAGTTTCTATATTAAGCATATCTTTTAATTGCTCTTCTGTCAAGCCAACTGCCTGTAAAATTCTAAATTCTTTTTTACGAGAATATAAATTTGTTATAATTGTATTTATTAAATTAATAATACCAAATATAATAAGGAAAGCTGCTAATGTATAACATATTATTTTTCTTGAAAAAAATTGTTTTTCATAGTATTCTCTGTTTTCAGATTTAGAAGCAATATAAAGATCTTCTTCCATGCCATACATTTCTTCTAATATAATTCCTGCTGCTTTTTCATTTTTTTGTTCCACAGAAATTTCATAACCATAAGTTGTATTCATACCTGCCCATTTATCCATTATATTATTTGGCATCATAAAACTACTTCCTATAATAGAAAGTGGCAGTTTAGCCGTTCTATTTTTTTGTCTCCACGAATTTATCTTTACAACTGCGATAACTGGAAGATATACTTTTCTGTGCTGTCCCTTTCCATCATAAAAAATAATTGGCACATTATCTCCTATTTTTAATGGATTTTTTTGCAGATAACTATGATATTCATTTACTACAATCAGTCCTGGATGTTTTAAAAGTTCCTGATAAGAATCTAATCCTTGATAAGACATTTCTTTTAATATTTTAAAGTCACTTTCTGAAATACCATTTAATCCTATTTGTGTATTATCTTCTGAAAATAATGTTGTAGAAGCTGTTAAGTAACGCCAAGGTTTTACGTCTGTTATATAATTTAAACTTTTTAGTTCAGATAATAGCTCCTCTCCCATCACTCCATCTGCTTGTAAAAGAGAATATAATTTCATCTGCCCATCAAGACTTGTATCACCGCCAAAGCCCATGGATGCATTTAATGTAAGTTGATATTCTCCTTCTGGAAATGAATATGTTACACTTGCTGCTGGGTCATATGACATAAGATAACTTGCAATTGTTCCAATTAAAATGCCTGCTAATATCAAGGAACACATTGTCCAAATAGTCTTTTTTCCATTTCTTTTTAAATTTAAACTTGCTAAATACTTTGGTGTAAGTTGCCTTTTATTATATTTTTGTTTTCTATTTTCTTTTGTATAACCTGTATAGATACTTGCCTCAATTGGAGATGCGTCTGCTGCAATCTTTCCTGGTATTCTAACAGAAATACCAACAAATAATGTCAATAACAATATGCATAAAACAACAGCAAAAACAGTATTCAATACATCAAAACCATTTGGCACTAATATATACCCTACACATCCACCTACAATAAGCCCCGGAATGCTTCCTTTTATTAAAAGGTACAAACCTTCTTGTAAAATTAAACTCTTTACTTGACTTTTTGTCATTCCAATTGTTCGCATCTGTCCATATTCTCGTACTTTTGCAGCAACAGAAATATAAAAAATACTGTGGATTACAAAATAAGATGCTGTTAATATTAATAAAATAACTAAAATAAGTGTAATAATATCTTCTATTGTAAGTCTTGAAAGCCCTGCTTGTATATAATAAGAGTCATCAAACTTTATCTGTTCCTCTGAAATACCTGCAACTTCTGCAATGTTCTCTGCCTGTTTTCTAGCTTCTTCTTTGTTAAATTCTATTGCATTTTTCATATTTACGTTTGCATTGACACGGATGTCATCTTCTTCTAAAATTCCCTTTAACATCATAGCACAAGCAAGAGATACATAAACATGTTGACTCCTTTCTGCCTTAGAATTATTTGTTAGAATAGCAGCAATTTTATACTCTCTAGTTATATTATCTCCAAGATTAAGGGAAATTATATCTCCTAATTTCGTCTGCGATTTTCCGATTTTATCTAAATATTGTTGTGGTATCATAATTTCATTATATCCTGTTGGAAACATTCCTATATAATTAATTTGGTCTAATTCCATAAACGCTTCATCTTGCCAAGAGATAGTTAAACGGATTTCTCCAACTTTTCCTCTCCCCACAAATACCTCTAATCCAATCCAACTAATACGCTTATCCAGTTTGCATTGTTCTGCCTGTGATATTGTAATATTCTCATAAGAAACTTGTGAACGATTTTTTAAACTTCTTAGCTTTTGTTCCTGTGTCCCAAATAAATATAATATAAAAGCAAATATCAAAGATGCTGCACATCCAATAGTTACACAAACAAAAAAATTTCTAATTCTGTTCTTTTCCTGATTGTGTTTTAATAGTTTTCTAATCACTGCCTGATTGTAATTTTTATCCATTCCCATCAATTCCACCTGCTTTCTACAATTTTTCCATCTTCTAAACAAAAAGTTGTTTCTGCAAGCTGTGCAATTTCCTCATTATGTGTAATCATAATAATTGTTTGATGAAAATGTTCTCCCATATTCTTTAAAAGCCCAAGTACATCTTGGCTTGTATGACTGTCAAGATTTCCTGTTGGCTCATCAGCAAGAAGAATAGATGGCTTTGCTGCTAATGCTCTGGCAATTGCTATTCTTTGCTGTTCACCTCCTGATAATTGATTTGGCATACGTTCTATTTTTGTCTCCATACCAATCATTGTTACAATTTCCATAATAAAATCATGGTCTGCTCTATTTCCATCAAGTTCTATTGGCAATACAATATTCTCATATGCATTCAACATAGAAAGCAAATTATAAGATTGAAAAACAAAACCAATCTGTCTTCTGCGGAAAATAGTTAATTCATTATCTGTTAATGTCGATAATTCTCTCCCTGCAATTTCTACGCTTCCTTCTGTAGGTGTATCCAGTCCTCCGAGGATATTTAAAAGTGTGGATTTTCCACTGCCACTAGAACCCACAATTGTTGTAAAGCTCCCCTGTTCTACAGAAAAGTCAACACCATTTAAAGCTTTTACAAGTTGTGCCTCTGTATTATAGTACTTTTTTAATCCTTTTACAGTTACAATACTCATAATTTACACTAATCCTTTCTTTATTTATAAAATACCAGCCGTAAAACCACATACTTTTAAGTGTGTGGATACACGGCTGAGCAATAGTCTGTTGCGTCAACCATAGGTGTCATGACCTAAATATCGTAGTTACTATTTCTAGCAACTTAGTCTTGTGAACTTTTAATGGAAGCCACAGACCTTTATGGTCTGTGGTAGTTCACTCTCGCAATTTGCTTCTTTTTAAATTGCTTTTCTTTTGACAACATTACTTTAGCATTACAATGTTTCAAAATCCTCTCAATAAAAGAAAAAAAGATATCAGTGTTGTAACTATTTTAACGAAAATTATATTTACATACTATTTTTATTGGGTAAAAAAATAGAAAAACAACTTCCTTTTTCTGGATAAGAATTTACTGTAATATACCCTCCTTGCTGCTCTAAAATTTTCCTTGTAAGATATAAGCCAAGTCCTACACCAGATTCTTTATGTACTCTGCTTTCTCTATAAAAGCGTTTAAAAATATTATTTTGATGTTCAGGATAAATTCCTTGTCCTGTGTCTTCAATCTGGATTCTGGTATAAAGTTGCCATTGTTCTACTTTAATAAAAATTTTACCGCCAAAAGATGTATATTTTACAGCATTATCTAATACATTAAAAATAGCTTCTTCTGTCCATTTTGAATCAAAGAAAATACATAGTTCCTGTGGGCAAGACACTTCAAGTCTTAATTTCTTTTTATCTGCATTTAAAAGCACAGAAGAAATTGCTTTAGAAATCACAGGAAATAAGGGTGATATTTCCTGCTTCATAACTAACATATCACTTTCTAAACGCGACATTTTAATCAATGACTGAATTAAAAACTCCAGTTTTTTTACTTGACTTTGTATAATAAGAAGAAATTTATGTTCATCTTGTGTTAATGCCTTACTTGCCTGTAATGTATCACTATACATTAAAATATTGGAAATTGGTGTTTTAACTTGATGAGAAATATCTGATATGATTTGTTCAAGTTCTTGCTTTTGCAAAGCATTTTGTTCATTAGCACATTTTGTTATTTTTATAACTGCATCTAATTTTGACCTTATCTTTGATGATTGTGTTTCCCAATCCATATTTTGAATAGAATTTCTTCCTAATATCACATTATCTAAAGTATCACATATTTCCTGTGTAAGTAAAATATATTTATGTCGAAAATAAAAATAACTCATAAAAGAAATAAAAACTGTCATACAGCTTAATATAAAAAAACTGCCAACTATAAATTCTATTTTTATATTATATAACATTTCTTGCCTTTCCTTTTATTCTATATTTTAGTTTACATCAACTTTCTTTTTCTTCTTTTATCCATTGATATCCCATACCATACACTGTTTTGATATAAGTGTCTGAATTATTTTCTATTTTCTTTCTAAGTCTGCTGATATTAATTGTTAATGTATGTTCATCTACAAAATTTCCCTCTTGATCCCATAATCTGTCTAACAAAAGTTCTCTTGTAAGAACCTGTTTTGGATTTTTACAAAATATCTTTAAAAGCTTAAATTCTGTAGGTGTTAAAGAAAGTAAAATATTTCCTTTTTTCACTTCCATGGCTTCAAAATCAATGGTAAGTTCTCCAAAAGAACGTATTGGACATTCTATATTTTTGGACTTACAGCGTCTTAAAATTGCCTGAATACGTTGCATCAATATTTTTATATTAAATGGTTTGGTAATATAGTCATCTGCACCAGCTTCAAATCCCTGTATCATATCTTGGTCCATATCTTTTGCTGTTAAAAATACAATAGGCGTTGCACTTTTTTGTCTTATCGTTTTTGCAAAACATAATCCGCTTCCATCTGGAAAATTAATATCTAAAAGAAGCAATGACCATACCTGCTGTTTTATAAAAGAAACTGCTTGTTCCAAACAATAAGCAGGCACAGCATGGTATCCTACTTTCTGTAAATGAAAACAGAGTCCATCATTTAACAATTCGTCATCTTCAATTACTAAAATTTCTTCCATAATTACAATATTTTCTCCTTTATCTGCTTTTTATATTTTATTAAATCATATAATTTCTGACTACTCCCACGGGCTTGCCCATGGGGTTCTTACTGCCATTTGATTTGTTCAATTTTTAGCCTCCTCCTTATAAACACATTATAATAAGTTTGCCAAAATCCCAACGAAAGAGGTGACCTTGTACGTCAAATTTATTATACAACAAAAATACAATAATTGGCTAATTTTTTTGTTTTTTTCTTTTTACTTTGTTAATATTAACACCTCATTACTATATCGCCAGTTTGTATTAGTTTTGCATTTGCATTGTATGAAAACACATCATTAAAACAAAAGGGTTTTAGCTGTAATAGTGCTGCCCAATAGTTGTAAGGTGTTGTATTTTTATTAATTTAAACGTATCTCCTATTAATTCTACAAAAATAAGGAACTGTTTAAAACAGTTCCTCGAAAATATGGCTAATATTATATATTGCTATTGTTATTCCACAAACATATTATATGATGTATTTACTTGTGCTTCTGGCTCTAATAATCTTTTTATAAAGTTTAAGCTTACCTTTAGGCACTTTAAATACTGCTTTCTTGTTTATTCCTTTAAATGCATTTTTGCCTACATTATTTATCTTAAGTTTTTTGCTCTTGATTATAATTTTCTTTAACTTACTACAACCACTAAAAGCATTTTTACCAATTTTCTTTACATTAGTACCAATAGTAATTGTTGTAATTTTTTTATTACCTTTTAATGCATTTTTAGCAATACTAGATACTTTATATGTTTTATTTCCAACTTTTATAGAAGCAGGAATCACTACTTTTTTAACTTTCTTATTGACACCCATAAATAAAGCTGTTTTTGTATCGTCTGAAAGTATTATTTTATAAGTGGCATTTTTAATAGTAATCTTAGTAATACTAGATGGTACAGATGTACTGTCTGGTACTGGTGTAGGTGTAACTGGTGCGGATGTTGGCGTTATTGGCACTGGTGTTGGCGTTACTGGTACTTGTGTTGCTACTGGTCTACTTGGTGTTGATGTTGGTTTGCTTGGAACTGGTGTAGGTGTAGCTATTGAGCCACCTGTCCCTGAACTACCTGTCCCTGAACCACTTGAGCCTGAAATAACTATATTCGAACCAATATCCGGAATTGGAGTGCTTGTTGCTAATGTTTTTCTTGTATCAGCATAACAAAGCACATAAGTAGAAAATTTGTTACTTTTAAATTTTATAGTATTATTATTTTTATCATATGTACAAGAAAGAAACTTTTTCTCTCCTTCATGGAAGCGTATTACATAGTATGACCTTATTATGCCTTCTGCCTCTTTCTTTATTGTGGAAGGCACTTTCATTTTAATAACCATTTCCTTTTTATTAGTATCTTTTAAGTTGATTTTTGCATTCTCAACTCCCTGCACTTTTGCAAAAAGTGAGATATCAAGAGGCATTGCAACCTTTAATTCTGTTACTTTGTTGCCCATTTTTTCTTCGACATCTTTTTTTATGTCATTTTCCAGTATACTCTTTGCATTATTTTCTTTGTCTTTTTCTAAATTTGTTTCTTCATTTATCTCAAGGAAGATTTCTACATCGTTGTTGTTATTTATTGCTTTCTTAAGATTTTCGATAACTTCAGCTTGTTTATTAGTATCAAGTTCTTCGTTAGTATTTATATCAATAATGGCATTGATATTGTCCTTATTAATAACTGCTTTAGTTATCTCTGTCATTTCTTCTACACTGTCAAAAGATGTTTCAGAAATGTTTGCAGCGCCAACATTTATACTGGTATCTGTTCCATATTCATATACTTTTAATTTCTCTGTTACAATATTTATATTGCTTATCTCAGTATTTTCAGTAAATTGTGAAATGCTAAAAATATAAGTACCATTAGCTCCCTTCTCTTGTCCAGAAACTGTACATGTATTATTTTTCTTAGTTATAATCGCTGATTTAATACTGTAGCCTTTTTCTGGTGTAAGTACAAGCTTAGCTATACTGCCTGCACAAACAGTTGTCATATCTAATTCTGCTTTTGCATGATTATTTTCTGCTGATTTTTGTGCAGTATCAGAAATAGTTATGTTATACTGCGTCTCTTTTGTTTTAGCATTTACTATAATATCAGTATTGCCCTTAAATGTATGAATACTAAAGGTATATACACCATTTTTAGCTTCTGGTTCGCCTACTATTGCATTAGCAGCAGTTACTTCAGGTATTCCCACAAATGTATAACCACTTTTAGGAGCAATTATAAGCTTTAATTTGTCAGACATACAAACTGTATTGCCAGATTCAAATTTATTATCCTCTTTAGTAACAGATATATCTGCATTATTAACTGCATTGTTACTATAAGAAATAGTGTATTTTAACTCTGGTGCTTGTGTTGGTGTCTGTGTTGGTACTTGTGTTGGTGTCTGTGTTGGTGTCTGTGTTGGTGTCTGCGTTGGCACTTGTGTTGGTGTTGGTGAATTTTTTTCCCATTTTGCATATAATGTAAGATTTCCTGTTGTACCTATATCAATAGAAGAAATCTGCTCTTTAAATTCACTATCTTTGTACCATCCCTTAAAAGTATAACCATCCTTAGATGGGTCTTTAAAACTAACTGTTTGTGTATTATTATAAGTTATAGGATTATCCGCATGGTTTATTCCACCATCTAGTATATATTCTATTTTATAGACCTCTTGACATGAATATAAAAATACATCATCAATAGTTCCCCATGCTTCTGCACCAACCTTCACTGTAATTAAAACAGTTAATACATCTCCGGCTTTTGCTGTAACAGCATTTTCAGATTTTATGGACGGATTCTGCCAGTTAGTCCATCCTTCCAAAGTAGCTGACTCTGACTTGCTGGATGTTCCTTGCGTTTCATTTTTTAGCTGGATAGTTATTTCTTGGTCACTTCCTCCATCTCCTCCCTGAATATACATAAACGCTTCATAAATTCCACTATTATCCACTGTAATGCTTTGCTGCAAAGTAAAATTAACTGGCTCAGTAGAGTAGAAATGTAACGCCTGTTTTCCGCGTTTTGGGTCATCGGTTAACTTATCATCAATGCCATTTCCATTAATGCTCCATCCCTCTTTGCCTGTTTCAAAGTCACCATTTTTCAATAAGTTTACTGGAAGTACATTCACAGTGCATAAAACAGGTTTTATAATTGTCGTTCCATCTATTTTACACTCTGCACTGCCCTGAATAATATATGTGCCATTTGTAACAATGTCATTGATTTCATCTTCGTTCCATGTGACTGGAAAGGAATCTTCTGTGCCATCATTGTACATTCCTGTTACTGTTGTTGGGAGCATTTGTTTAATATTCTGACCAAGCTCTATATCTATTGCTTTAGGATTTTTTATTGTATCAAGCATCTTTGGAGTCACTGCACCTGTATGAACATATTTAAATACATTTAATGATGCCAATGGTTTTCCATTAAAATCAAACAATGCCTGATTGTCTACTGCAGAGCCACCAAACCACTTTCCTGCATCTTCTGGGTCATATTCACTTGAATAACTTGAAGCCCATCCAGAACCTTTGCTCTCCCATACTTCTTTATTTGCTTTTAATACCTCTGCAGCATTAGCTGCACTTTCATTATAAATCTGTACTGGAATCCAAGCTGGTTCCCAATACATCACACCAATTCCTGCTTCTTGTTCAACATTTGCCACTGCTTGAATAACACTACTTATTTCATTTGCCTGTCCCTGTACAGATAATGGATAAATATCATTATCATTATTCCCTGGTGCTACAGTATTTCCATGTCCGTCTCCATCTTCTAATGTTGTTGCCCAAGATGTCTCCGCAACCATAACTTTTTTCCCATATTTAGTTGCTACATATTGTAATACTTCTGTTAAGTTTTCTGTTGTACCATGCCAGATTGGATAATAAGAAGTTGCAAATACATCATACTCTACATTATTGTTAGCCAAATTATCAGCAATATTCTTGATTACTGCAGTTTTCTCAGGATTTGTGAAATGCAGTACTACTAAAATTTCTTTGTTTATTTCACTTTCTAGTCTATTAATGGCAGTATTTCCAGCATTAAATATCTTAGCCATCTGGTTCCATCCGCCCTTTTCATCATTAGCAAATACACCACATATGCCTTGAGTTGTTTCATTTCCAACCTGTACCATTCCAATATTTACGCCTGCTTCTATTAATTCTTTCAGGCTGTCATATGTCCACTGTTCCACTACCTCTGCCTTCTTATCAACTGTATAATTTTCCCATGCCTTTGGTGCTTTTTGCTTGGCTGGGTCTGCCCAGAAGTCTGAATAATGAAAATCAATCAGTACTTTCATACCAGCCTTTGTTGCCCATTGACCAATTATCTTAGCTTTTTCAAGGTCATTATTTCCACCACCATAGCCTTTTTTATCGCTGTTATATGGGTCATTCCAGACACGTATACGTATATAGTTTACTCCTGCTTCTTTAAGCTGGTCAAAAAATTTCTGGTCATCTATTATATTGCCATCCCAGTCACGGAATTTAACCCCACTGTCAATCAAACTGATATAAGATGAAACATCAACACCTTTAATAAAATCTTCACTTATATTTTCAATTTTTGTAACATTAATACCTGCATTTTCTACAACACTTGATGATATTAGAGCATCTTTTGCGTCTTTAAGTACTGTTTTAGCTGCCTGTATATCATCCAGTGTTTTACCAGCCGCGTTATAAATTTCTTTGGCACTATTTAACGCTGTTATTAAGGCATTCCAACTTTCGGTACTATAATCCTTCTCTAATAAATTTTCGCATTCATCTATAAGCGTTTTTAACTCTTCTTTTGCCTTTGATACGAGTTCCTCATTATTTGCTTCTTTTGAAAGCACAATATCATCTAAATCCACATATCCATTATCTGCAAATGTAATAACAAACTTCATTGTAATATCTGCAACTTGAGAAAGTTCCAGAATATCAGTTTCAACTTTATTCCATTTATTAAACCCCTCTGGTTGAAAATCCTTTTCTTGCGTCTGTGTTCCATCTGAAATTGATATTTTAGCAGATGATATCTCTTCACCATCATAAGCAACAGATAATTTATAATTTCCTGCTTCTAAATTATCAATAGTTTTGCTAATGGTTACTGTTTGTGATAATTCTGACCAAATATTCCAAAAACTTGTAGTATTATTTGTCTGCCACTCATTTTTTTTACGTTCATCAGTATGTTTTATACTTTCATCAGACCATATTATATTCCAACCATCTGCAGCTGCTTCCATATCATCTGTATAAACTGCTGTGTCAGCCGCCCTTGCTTTAATACCCTCTCCTACAGGATTTACATATATTGATGAAAGTATCATCACAAAAGCAAGCAAACTTGCTATAGCTTTTTTGACACTCTGTCTGTGCCAATTGAGTATTTTAGTTCTTTGCTTAATTTTTCTATGTTTGCCCATATGCTTTACCTCCGATTACTATTTTTACTACCCCTATTTACAAATTGGTAAATATCTCTGTTTCATGCTTTAACTCAGAAGCAATCCCCTTATTCTCGTCCATCTGTGTATGTATATTGCCCATATCTGCTGCCAAAAGCTGCATATTTTCAGATGCACCACTAATACCTATTACACTTTCGCCAATAGATGTACTAATATTATGAATAGAGCCTGCTATTTCAGATACAGATATTTCCAGCGTATCTGTTTTTACAGCAATTTCATGCATAACGCTTTCTATATAGACAGCATTTTGCTTATATTCTTCACTATCTGTTACAAAATTCCCGAACTCTGGCAAAATTGTTTTATTCATATAGTCTACCAAACTTGCCGAGTGTTCTGCCAAATTGTTTACCGCTTGAATAACCAGTTCATTGATTTTTTTAATATTATTTGCTGATTCTCTAGATGCATCTGCTAACTCACTAATTTCACGTGCAACAACCGCGAATCCACGACCCGCATCTCCTGCTCTAGCCGCTTCTATAGAAGCATTTAACGCCAGCAAATTTGTCTGGCTTGCAACACTTAAAATATCGCTTGTAAGGCTGTTAATCTGATTTACACTTTTACTGTCTTCAATCGCTCTACCAAGCACAGAAAGAATTTCATTTAATTTTGAGTTTGTAGTTTCCATATTTGTACGTGCTGCATATGCCATTGTTTCTGCATGTTTTTTCATCTTTTTAGAATAATTATTTATCTCATTTGTCCGTTCTGCGATTCCTGACACCTCTGCACTGACAGATTCTGCACTTTGATGAATTGTCTGTGAATGGTCAGAAACAGACTCCATAGTACTGGAAAGTTCTTGAGTAAATGCAGACATTTCACTTACACTATTGTTAGAAGTTTTGACATTATCAAGCACTTTTGATACCACGTTGTCCATTTTCTTTGAATTTTGTGTAAGCATACAGAATATATTCTGTAGTTTTTCTAAAAATATATTTATGCCCTGTCCAAGTGCAGCAATTTCATCATTAGATGTAATACTGATACGCTTTGTGAGGTCTCCCTTTTTTTCATCAATACCATGAATAATTTCTGCTAATTCCAGTTTTGCCTTTGAAACTGGATTGACAATATGTCTTTTGGCACTATAAACTGCATATGCAACTGCTAAAATACTTATAAAAATAGTAACTGTATTCATAATTAAACTAGACTTATGTACATATGCCAAATGTCTTCTTGCTTCCTGAGCTTTTTCGGATGCGTGTTCACCAATACTGTCTATATCCAAAATCATCAAATTTACACATGGAGCAATCTGCATATTTGCAGCTTCATTTGCATTTGCCTGCTGTCTATCTGCACTAAATGCACATACATTTTTAACTGCATTTACAAGACCTTCATACTGTCCTTTCATTTCATTATAAACAGTCTTATCTTCAGAATCCACATATTGGCTATAGCTATTCATTTTTGCTTTCAATTCATCCTCTTTTACTTTAATTTCTTCTACAACCTGAATCATACTTGAAGAATTTAAAGCCGTTATATGCGATAATGCCAAGTTGTGAATTTCTTGTATAATTTCTTTTATTGTACTTATTTCTGTAAGACTTACCATGTCGTGGTCTGCAATCTCAGCCGCATTTTTGTTTACTTTCTGTATATTAGATATTGCAGCAAAATTTGACAGAACGGCAACAATTCCCAATATAGCTACTGGCAGCATAATACGTACTCTAATACTACCATGTTTTTTTTGCTTCATGCCCATATATCTTCTCCTATGACTCTGTGATTCCACTTACTAACTGGTCCATAAGGTCTTGCAGTGGAATATTGTTTGGATTACCTGCAGTTATTGTGTTTCCAAATGTTGTCATTGGTGTCCAGTATTTTTGTCCAACTTTTTGCAATACACCATATTCCGATTGTTCTAGCACAGCGGTAATAGCTGGAACATCTTCAATAGCATCTGAAGCTGCCGCACTTTTGTTTGCTGGTCCATGCTGTACCTGTTTAAAGAAAAACTTCTGACTTTCTTCCCCAGATAAAAAGTCTGCAAGTTTATATGCCCATTCTTTATTGATTGAATAGGAGTTTACACCTAAAAGACGATAACCTGTAAATGATGACATCTGTACTTGCTTTCCAGCACAGGTATAAGTAGGTAACTTGCATGCCCCATATTCACCACCAAAAGCTTTTTTAATAACAGCAGTATCCCAAATACCACTGACTGCCGCAATAATTTTGCCTTTCTTTAGAAGTGCCACCCTTTTTGTATCATCTGCATCTATAAACCCCGGATGACCTGAAATATTCAAAAGTGCCTGTGCAATGTCAGTACCAATAATTTTGCCTTTTTTAGTATTCCATTCACAGAAGTTTGTAAGTCCATCTTCATTAACACCCATATCAAGTCATGTATTTCCAAAAAATGAATATAAATACCAGCCACTTGTAAAAGACATAGCAAATTTTTTTCTATTTTTAGCACAGATATTCAAAATTTTATCTAATGTTTGTACATCTCCTTGCTTAAAATACCGCTTATCATAATATAAAAAATATCCATTATCTGCTGTAAGTGGATATGCATACAGTTTGCCATTAATAGATGCTGCTTCAGATGCGCCATCAAGACTGCGTTTAGATATCTTATCTGCATCAGGAATTTCTTCAAGCACACCTGCTGCTGCCATGGCAAGAATCTGGTCATCTGGCAGACAGAATATATCTGCACCATTATTTGTATCAGCTAAAAATGTGTCTTTACAAGTAGAAGCTCCAATTGGTTCATAAGTAACTTTAATAGATGCTTTTGCTTTGTTTTCTTGTATAAACTTGTCAATGCACTGTTTAAACATTGAAGTTTCATTTTTATCACACCAAAATGTTAAATTAACTGTTTTATCATCATCAGATTTGTCTGAACTTTCTGTAGACATAACAGAAATATCATTATCACTATTTTTATTTGTGCATCCAAACAAACTACAGATAGCAAGTACAGATAAAATTATTACTGCAAGGATTCTTTTTTTCAAACTTCCATCTCCTTAAAAAAATTACATGATGTAAGGGTTAAAAGTAGATAGCAATGCATGTTTACATGCAAATATGTGGGATTGGAGGTGTTGGCAGGATCGCGGGAATTGCAGGGTAACGTAGCAATCCGTAGCATCAGTTGGGGCAAAATACCTTTTGACCTCAACATAATTACATTGAATACGCAATTATTCCAAGCACTAGCAAATGCAGTGGATAAAATATATAATATATATACTTTGGTATCTTATTTTTCCTCTGTCCGTTATAACACCAAATTATATAAAATGACAGTGGACCTGTCACATAAAGAAGACTTACAATCACACCTATTACAGTTTTAAGTATATGTCTTGCATACAGTAAATAAAATACAGCTACAAGAAGCACCATACAAAGACCATATTGTGCCTTAAACAGTGTCACCCATAACACTGCACAAAATACAATTATAAACTGGATAACATAACGCCATACTTCTTTACGTCCACTAAACATCTGCAAAAAATACAACATAAATAAACAAATGCATACAGAGACCATTGTATTCTGGCTGCTCCAGTCAAAAAAGCTTCTGCTCATTGCAAAGTCATAAGGAATTTCACTAACCAGTGCTATAATAATTATAGACAGTAAATACTTGCGATAATCTGATGTATTTAAAAAGCCTTCTACCAGTAAGAAAGCAAATATTGGAACGGCTAATCCTCCAACAAGCTGCATGATTGAGCCAACACCTGCCATAAACATAAGGTGATTATCCTCTGCCATAGCTTGAGACAACCCTACCTGTGTATATTTATCCAGATTGATTATTCCTTTTTCGATTACTACAACTCCAATTGTCTGAATCAGCATAACAATACATGCAAAATTTTTAAGCCAGTCAGCAGTAAGACTTGGTATTTTCCAAGTAACACGCCTTTTTCCTGCTGCCATCGTATTTACTGTATTTATATTCATTATTTTTATTTCCCTCCATTACGACTTTTTCACGGATGAAAGTTTCTTATAACTGAAAGAGCAGGCAATGTATTGCCATCATAATCAAAAAGTGCCTGATTTGCCCATTCATTACCACCAGGACCTTTTTCTCCCATATACGCACAAGCCTCTGGTGTTGCCCACTGGCTTCCGGGAACTGGAAGCCACGCTGGCTCCCAGTAACAAAAACCTTTACATAAATTTTCTGGTGTTTTTTGGATTATGTTTAAAAAGTCTGTCATAAAATCTGCCTGTCCCTGCTTTGTCATTGGATATGGCACTTTTGCTGCTAGTTCTGCTTTTGTTGCCATACCCTTGCGTTCTACATCTTCAAGCTTTTCATATTCCTTATAATCTTCTAGTGTAAAACCTGTAGATACTTCTGTTACTATCATTTTTTTATGATAACGCAGTGCAAGTTCTTTCATGTTATCCTCCAACATTTGAAGTGTACCATGCCAAAACGGATAATATGACAACCCGATATATTCAAAATCATCGCCATTATTTTCTATATAAGCATCAAACCACGTCTTGTACAATTCATGACATCCCCCATTATCTAAATGTAGCATAACTGGAAGAGATGGCTCTATACTGCGTACAGCCTGTATTCCTGCACTTAAAAACTTAGCAATATTTCCATACTCTGGTACTTTGCCATAAGGCCATAACAACCCTGCAGAAAGCTCATTGCCAACTGCTACAATTTCTGGCATAAGGTTTGTTTCTTTACATTGCATAAGTGTATCAAATGTAAAATCATAAACTGCTTGTTTTAATTCGTTTACATCTTTGCCTTGCCATGATTTTGGAATTGTTTGTTTACCGGGGTCTGTCCAACAATCACTGTAATGAAAATCTAGCATCCAGCCAATTCCTTTTTGTGCTGCTCGTTTTGCAAGTGCAAGAACTGTTTTTATATCGTTTCCACCGCCGCCATATGAAATACCATCTTTTGTATATGGCTCATTCCACAAGCGTAGTCGAATCATATTCATCCCATAAGTTTTTAAAATATCCATTGCATCTCCTTCGATGCCATTATCGTAAAACTTTCCGCCTGCACGCTCTACTTCAATTAGAGAGGACAAATCCATTCCTTTTATCCATTTATCCATTTTACACCTCATAAAACTAAAAAGTTTATTTTAACATTTTTCAAAATCTTCCATAGTATAACGCTTCATCATATCCCGATAACGGAACCTTGCCATTTGGTTTTTCTCAAGTACATCCTGCTCTGTTCCTGTATACTGGCAACGGATGCAGTAATACTCTTTCTTATCCTTGTCATAAAACATATCTAAGTCCAAGTCACGCATAAAACAAGATGGGCACCTGTAATTTAGTCTGCCTTTTCCAGATTGAGCCATGTGGTAAAAACCTCCTTATTACATAATTTTCCAGTATACCCCAGCGTAAACATCGGACTGAAAGCATACCCTTCCTTAATATAACCTATTTTATCTCTGCCCTCACATATCATAGACACAAGTGTTTCTATTGGTGGCAGTGTACAACTTACACTATCTGCACCTTCTTTAGAGTATTCTCTACATTTGTACTCATAAGGAATTTGCTCACACTTTCCATCTTTTTCTGCACGCAGTATCAGACTAGACATATCTTCTGTATATTCTGTCGTTCCATAACAGGCGGTGATATATTCATTTATAGTTACTTCTGCGTCTGGGTTGCTGATATTTAATACTTTTCTTTCTGTTTTAACAGTACTAGAACCCTCTGTAAAGGTCAATATAGTTTGCAGTGTTACTGTAGTATCCTGAAATTCAATATCCACTGGATTTAATGTTAGTATGCGGTTTTTACCTTCCTGTGTGAAATGTGCCTTTGTACGACATAAGCATAAATCCACTTCTTCACCATTACAGCAAACTTTTGCACTGCGTAGAGTTCCTTCTCCTGCATAGTGTGTAAAATAGCCAGCACGATATTTTTCCTGAATTAAAAATGGATAGCTTGCATCCTGAATATGTTCGGTGCCAATGCCTACACGCCATGGGAGCTTCGCTGCATAAGGTCTTAAATCTACAATAGCACCACCTTGGTCCATATTTACACATACTCGCATAAATGGATCACAGTACCAAAACACCTGTTTGTCACTTCCATATAAAATATCTTTCCAGAGGGCACATTCTGGTTCCGTATAGGTCTTTTTACTACGGTAAAAGTCTGCAAACTCACTCATTGTCATATCTGTCAAATTGCCTTCTTTTTTTAGTTGCCCATAATAAGCACATCCGTCTTCATAAGACTTTTTTAACAGTTCATATGGTGCTTCCCAGCGTCCCATCTTATTCATCCAGCCAGGTCCTACAAACATCATATTGTAAGCATAGCCATTATTAAATTTTTCTTGATAACGGAACTGGTCAATCAAGTTATAAAGATATGGATATTCTCCATTCTCATAAATCATACCACGCAACACATTCTGCGGATGTGTGCCAAAATTAGAACCGTTGCCATCATAACACGCAATCAAATCTCTACTTAAATGAGGAATTGCTACAATGCCAGAATCCTCTGTCTCATCTGCTGCTGGTGCATGAGTATTAACCTTAGATGGAATCCATGGTGCCCATGGACCACCATCCATAAATGTATACCAACTATTATTGCAGGTATGGTAAGCTTTTGGACCTTCTTCCCAGCAAGTAGCCACAGCACACTTTACTGATGGATATTTTTCTTTAATAAAGCTTATTAGCTCTGCATCCATATAATAAGAACCTGTGGATTCCGGGTAAAAACCAAATTTTTCATAAAACTTACCAAATACATCTTGAACAATTTCTTTTTTATCTTCCATAGAAAACATCCAAATACAAAAATCCTTTGTTTTATATTTATCACGAAATTCCTCACATGGAAGCCCTAAGAGCGTAAGACCAATTTCGTCTCCATACTGTTCATGATGTTGTTTTGCTAACTCCACTGCCTCATCATTAAACAGGCTTGCATAAGTCATCTGTATAGTTGTTTTTAGTCCGTTTTTATGTGCACATTCCTGTTGAATTTTAAAAATATCTAAACTCTCGGTCAGTAATGCTTTGCGCCCAATATCCTCCACCTGTCCATGTCCAGTTACTTTCTCGGCATACTCTGGCACCATCTCTGGACGATGGATAATATTTAAAATAAACTGTTCCATTGCTGTTATTATCCTTCTTTCCTAAATTTATAAAAATATCAACCTTTTACAGCTCCTCCTGTAATTCCTTCTACATAGAATTTCTGCATAATAATAAATAAAACTGAAATTGGAATTGAAACTAATACACCACCTGCACAAAACTGCGTAAAGTAAGTGTTAATTAAGCTCTTATCTAACATCTTATACAGTCCAATTGCTACTGTATATTTAGATGAAATACCAGCATTAAGTATCATTTTTGCATACACAAAGTCCATCCATGGTACTAAAAATGAGCTGATAACCGTATATACGATAATCGGACGGCTCATTGGAATTATCATTTGAAATAAAATGCGTGCTTCACTGCATCCATCAACTCTTGCTGCCTCACACAAGGCTCTCGGAACTGTATCAAAAAATCCTTTTGCAACCAGATATCCAAGACCAGAGGATGCAGAATAAACCATAATCAATCCTGCATAGCTGTTTGTCAAATCAAGTGTCTTTAATGTAAAGTAGACTGCAATCATTGCTAACATTCCCGGAAACAAGTTTAAAATAACGGCTATGTTCATTAAAGGTTTTCTCATTTTGAACTGCATAAAAGAAGTCGCATAAGCTACCATAATAATGAACAGTGTGGAAACCAAACAGTTTACACATGCAATAACAAAAGTATTCATAAACCACTGTGGAAACTGTGCCACAGAATCTGGATGAAACAATTCCACATAATGTTTAATACTCCATTCTTGCGGGAAAAAGGTACTTGTATTCATTCCAGAAAAAGAACTGAAAGAAGTACATACCAGCCATACAATAGGAATCAGCCAGATAAAAGCTAGTACTGCAATGAGTACGTTATGCAGTACAATCGAAGATGTCCTGTTACTTTTCATTGATATGTTCCCTCCTTATCACCTTTAATCATGTAGTTAAATGCAATCAGCGTAAATACTGAACAAATGATAAATACAATAATACCAATTGCAGATGCCATTTTGTAGTTATAATATTCCTGTGTCAGACGGAACAACCAAGTGACAAGCAAATCCACTTCTTTTGCTTGAGAATTAGCCATTGCTTGGTTTGTCGTAACATATACGTCCTGTGTTAACAGATAAATAACATTAAAATTATTTATATTCTTTACAAAATCTGTAATAAGTGCTGGTCCTGTAACAAACAGCATATATGGCATTGTAATTTTAACAAATATTTGAAATGGCTTTGCTCCGTCAACTCTAGCACTCTCTAACTGGTCTGCTGGAAGATTTAACAGTACACCTGTTGCAATAAGCATCTGGTATGGAACACCAATCCAGATATTAATCAGAATAATCATAACATGTGCCCAGCCTGGTGCAGATAAAAACGGAATATATGTAGTTGATATCATTCCAATATCACGTAAAAATCCTGTCAAACCAATGCCATCACAAATAGAATTGACAATACCATTGTTTGCAAAAAAGTTTCTTACAAGAAGCAGGGATACAAACTGAGGTACAGCTATTGTCACCATAAACAGTGTACGCCATAATTTAGGCACCCTTGTCTTTTTGCTATTTAAAAGCAGGGATAATAAAATACCACCAATATATGTAGTAACTGTAGAAAAGAATGCCCATACTAATGTCCAGCCTAATACACGCACAAATGCATAGCCAAAGGTTACCGTAAGACCTCCACCGCCGAACAAACTTAGAAAATTGCTAAATCCCACCCATGTGAAAAGACTTGAAGGTGGCATATGTTGTTGGTCATAATTTGTAAATGCTACAAAAATTAACAAAAGAATTGGTATCAGTGTAAATACAACTACACCAAGCACTGGCAGTGTCAAAAGTGTAATATAAAATTTTTCTTCTTTATAGGATATTAAGTCTTCCTTAAATGTATTGATATGCACCCCATTTTCTTCCATCAGTTGAAGTCTGTATACATTCTTTACATTTACAATGCAGACAACAACGGCTGTAATCCATACAACAAAACTGATAAGGGAAAATAACAGAATTTTAAAAGAGTGGTCATAGTCATTAAACTCACTTTTCATAGTCTGCATATTAAAGACTTTTTCTGCCTTTACAGTTCCCAGTGTTGAAAATTTTGGCACATACTTCATTGCAAAACCTACAGTAAACAAAATAACTGCCACTTCAAGAGCTGTCATAATAAAAGCTTTTACATATTGTTTTCTGCGTATATAACCTGCACCCCACCATATAAGTGACAGTTTTACAAAGAGGTCTCCTTTGACAAGTGCCTTGCCAAAACCAGAAAAGAAACCTTCTTTCTCTGGCATGACGTTTGTCTGGTCTGTCATAAATTGTTCTCCTTTCCGCAGATGCTCAAAGGCAAATATGCCTCCGAACATCTACTGTATCTGATCTTTGATTTTAATTTACTGGTGCAGTAACACCTTCTACTAATGTGTCAAGAGCTTTCTGTATACCAGCTTCGTCTGATTCTGAAAGTCCTCCCTGTGCAATTACTTCACCAAGAGTTTTAACTGGGTCCCAGTATTTGCCGCCTACCATCTGTAGTACTCCAAATTCTGCCTGAGAAGTAACTGCCATAATTGCTTCATTATTACTTATTTCATCCATAGCTAAAGCATTTTTGTTTGTTGGACCAATAGCACGTTTCTGGAAGCGTTCAACTTGAGATTCTTCATTTGTTAAGAAATCTGCCAACAGTGTAGCCCAGCCTGCATTTTCAGAATAAGCATTTACACCCATAAACTTATAGCCATAAGCTGGAGCCATCTGCACCTGTTTCTTTCCAATTGTATATGTAGGAAGCTTTACTGCTGCATAGTTATCACCAAATACTTTCTGTGCTGTAACTGCATCCCATGTACCAGATATAACAGCACATACATCACCAGATGTAAGCACATTAGAAGACTGACCATCAGCAAATGCTAAAAATGCAGGGTCTCCTGAAATCTTAAGCATAGCTTTTACAACATCTGTGCCCTTATATCCATCTGCACTTGTTCCATTCCAGTCAATAGATGTCGTACTATCTTCATTTAATGCAGTTGTAAAACCAGCTCCATAGAAAAATGAAGCAGCATACCAGCCAGAAGCCAGCGTCATTCCTACTTTTTTACCACCTTTTTTAGCTGCTTTAAGCAGGCTGTCCCAATTCTCAACATCTTTTTCTGACACAACTGAAGAGTCATAATACATAAAATAACTGTTATCACCAGCCATTGGAAATGCATAAAGTGTATCATTTAATGTTGCAGCCTCTACTGCTGTATCCATATTTGCACTTTTTACATCATCAAGTGTCTTACCTGCCAGTGACAATGCCTCGCCAACTTCATTCAGATTAGCTAAAGCACCTGCATTTACTAATTGTGGTAACTGGTCACTTGCAAATGCAAAAACATCTGCTGCAGCTTCAACATCTGTTAAAATCGTATCCATAGCTGTCGATTCTGATTCTACACCGATTTGGATATTAAATTTTTGGTCTGGATAAGCAGCCTCAAACTTTTCAACCAAGTTTTTAAGCAAATCTTGGTCTTCTTCTGCACCCCATAGAACCATATTGACTGTTTCACCTGAGCCACCAGTACCAGCATTATTGTCACTAGACTGTTGTGCAGATGAATTAGATGCATTGTTATTGGTGTTTGCATC
Organism: uncultured Lachnoclostridium sp.; assembly: GCA_947565985.1. Taxonomy (GTDB): domain Bacteria; phylum Bacillota; class Clostridia; order Lachnospirales; family Lachnospiraceae; genus Butyribacter. The sequence goes on along the minus strand of CANOID010000021.1, from coordinate 4,594 downwards.
ACTTTCTCCGCTATCTGAACCACACCCTGTTAACACTCCCGTTGCCATCACTGCTGCACTAAGCAGCAAACTCATAAATCTTTTTTTCATCAATTTATCCTCCTTTATAATTTTAGAAACGCAAGCCTTAGTTATTTTGTATATTTTTTAGCATTTATTTACGTTTCTCTTGTAATAATTGTACCATTACAACTATGTAAATGTTTGCAAATTCACTCTTATATTGTGCATTTTCAACCATAGCTTAAAATTTACCATCCTTGTTCAGAGTGTACCGTAAACTTAAATATCTGCTGTTCAAAATTCTTTGGCTGCTTTCTCCACTCCATTGGCGAAATGCCAGTCGCTTGTTTAAAATTTCTATTAAATGTCGATAGCGTAAAAAAACCACATTTATACGCAATATTTGATACTGTATCATCTGTTCGTTTCAACAGTTCACAGGCATTTTGTATACGCACTGTATTTATATACTCTAATGGTCCCATATTCATAGATGCAGAAAAAGCCCTCCGAAAATGTGTTTCGCTGATATGACAAAGCGATGCCAACTTTTCAATTCGGATGGACTCCATATAATGTTCACTAATATAATCTAATGCATCTAAAATCAATACTGTTGTAATATTTTCTCCAATTTCTATATCTGCATTTTGTACCTCATCCTGATTTTCTCGTACAAGCACAACAAGCAAAGAGATTAACACCCCTTTTGCCTCTTCTAAATAAAACTCTTTTTTTTCACGCATAATATTCAATAGCTGAAGAATTCTTTCTGCTAATTCAGGTGATTGCTTGTATTCCCTAAAGAATGCTCGCGAATTAATTCTATTAAACATCTTCTCTCTGCGTTTTTCACTATTTCCTTTTGGATATAGTTCATGTAAAAATCCTTCAACATCAATAAACAGATACTCCCAACGGCTTTTTGTGTCTGGGTCACTGTTTGTTGTATGAGGGCAATTTTTTGGAATTACAGAGAACTGGCTTCCTGTAAAGCGATAGCTTTTTTCCATAATAACAAGTTCTCCCTGACCCTCATAACAGTAGCCAATTTCCATATAATTATGAAAGTGCAGATAGTCGATTCCCTCTCCATAACACCTTATCCAATCTTTCCCCAAAAGTGCAAGAACCGGACTTCCCTCAGGTACTTTGTAATAGCGATATTCCATTTTTGCTTTTTTTCTTTTAGACATTAAATTTTGCCTCCCCTTAAATTTGTAAACAGTATGTGCAACCGGTTGTTCAATAATGATTATAATGTCACAAGCCTTTACTTGTCAATATATTTCTATTTAAAAAAGGCAGCTATGCTGCCTTTTTTAAATATTATTGTGGTAAATTACCATGATGCTAAATTAATTTCATATCCAAGAAGTGTCAGATAAGAAAATTCTTTTTCTTCTATTATATCAAGTAATGTATTGCCACTTACCGCCCCTAGTTTTTTTACATCAAATGAAACCGATGAAATAGATGAAATATAGTTATCAAGCAGTGCACTATAAAAAAAAGAGGCAATTCTCACTTGTCGAGGGATGTCAATACCAAGATACTTTAAATGATGCAATGTTTCCATACATATATTGTCATCCATGCATATAATACAGTGTATTTCATTTTGCAAATCATCTTTTACTGCTGCCAGAATATCAGAAGAACTTTTACACTCTGTATGTATAAACTTATCTTGTACAAAAATCCCAGCTTCATTACATGCTGCAATATATCCTTTAAAACGACTCTGGTTTACTACTTGGTTCATATTTCCTCCAATTAATGCAGGCTGTACCAAGTTTTTATTAATTAACAACGACACTAGCTCTTTACAAGCTTTCTCGTTATCTTGGTCAATCTGTACAACATCATTATAATAAGAACGCCCAATTACAACAAATGGTATTCCCGATTTTTTTAACAGCTTTATCGCTCTATCATCCACAAATGTTCGCATCAGTATTACACCATCCACCTTTTGCCGTGCTACCATATGTTCTAAATTTATCATATTGATATTGTCACAAACCGTCATTAAGATATCATACTCCCTTGCAGCAACTGCTGTGTGTATACCCGAAAGACAGTCTACAAAAAATGCTGCATCTGATATGCCAAAATTTTCTGGCATAACAACCCCAATATTATAAGTACATGAATTTGCTAACCCTTTTGCAATAACATTTGGTCTATAATTATGTTCTTTAATATAGTTCAGCACTCGTTGTCTTGTATCTTTACTAATTCTTCCTTTCCCAGATATAGACCGGGACACAGTTGTCTTTGAAACACCTAGCTCTGCCGCAATATCAGCAATTGTAAAATTCTTTTTACCCATGTTTCTTTCCTATTTCAAGAGAACAAATTAATTTGAGTTTTTCTTTATTTTACCATTATCTACAGCAAAGACATTTTTATACCCAATCTTATTAAAAATATTGCCTGAAACACTGTTTACAGATGCACTTTCACGTACACATATGCCACAGGTCTTTGCATTATTAATTTTATTATTTTTTATGCTGCCAGTAACATTAGCTTTCTTATTAATACAAATACCATGTTCTACTACATCTGTAATTATATTGTTATAAATATCTTTAACTATAGCACCAACACGCATATAAATTCCATGAAGATTTGTTTTAGTAATTTTATTCTTGCATATACTACCATAAACCCTTGCGTGTGCATCTATATAAATACCAGTCTGCGCACCATATCTTCCACCTTTTTTAATTTCTTCTTTCCAGTCTTTGCTGTGTTTATATGTACCTATATTATAAAGAATATTTCCTTTAATATCATTCTTCACATAAGTCTTATCTTGGTTGGATTTGTCATCATCACTTGACCCACTAGGTCCTGAATACAGCTTAATACCTGAATATGTTACATTTTTTATATTATTATTTGTAATACTTTTAGCATAGGTAGGAGTTGCCTTTTTACCTTTGCCCTCATCGCCATTTATCATAATGCCACAGTCGCCGTTGCCACCATTGTTATTGCCGCCAATGCCATCCATTTTATTGCCATCAATGGCATTTACATGTGAACCGTGATATATTCCGATACCATTGCCTTTAACATTTTTAAATATATTGTTTTTTATATCCCCGTCTATTGGAGTATTACCAGCATAAAGTCCTGCTTTTTTACAGTTTTTAATAGTGTTGTCAGATATATCACCTCTAAGAGATGAATTATAGAAATACATTCCGATATCCTCTGATTGTATAATTGTGTTTTTTTCAATACTACCTTGAAAATCTGCACCCATTAAAGCAACCGAAAACCTGCCTGCTTTTTTAATTGTATTTCTTTCGATAGAGACTTGTTTATTATCTCCTTTAACAAGAATACCACAGTCAGGTGCTGATTCTACAGTAGTATTTTTGATTGTGACATTCTGTCCATTCTTAGAAAATATGCCAGAGCCCTTAAACCAGCCACCATTAATTACAATACCACTCGCTCCATTAATATTAATTGCGTATTTATCTGTTTTACATGAGATTTTAACGTCTGGCTCAAAAATAATCTCAGTATAACTTGGAACATTTATTGCACTATCAAGTTTATAAGTTCCAAACTGTACAGATATTGTATAAGGTTCTGTCTCAGATGCATTATCTCCTGCATAAGATAATGCATTGTTTAATTCTTGGACATTTGTAACATAGACATCCGCTGCCTCTGCTTTTTGCTCTGTAATGCCAAGCGATAAAAGAACTGCTGTACAAAGAACACATAATTTATACGTTTTATTCATTATAGTTTAATGCCTCCTATATCTATTTTAGAAAGAATTCTATCACTTATATAAGATAAAATCAATAGTTAAAAGATACACAGATAAATATCTTCATCTCTTCCTTGCATATCCCAGTACACTCACCAATATTGATGCTGCATATACAATGACTGCTGCTATGCCTACAATTCCTAGCACCATTTTCACCAATAAATCCAACAATTCTTCCTTTTGGAACCTGAAATGAAATATGATCCAATATAAATCCATCGAACTTTTTATACAAATCTTTGACTAAAACATTATTATCTTCCATTATATTGCCTCCCATCATTCTTCATAAAATAACTTGAGAATTCCTGCCATTTGTTCATATGAGATTCCATGTGCTTTCCCAATTTCTGCTACTTTTTGTAATAATTCTTCTGCTGCTCTTAATTGTTCTTCCTTAATAAATTCTTTATTCTGTGAAGCAACAAAACTGCCTTTACCAGACACTGTTTCAATAAATCCATCACGAGTCAAATCTTCATATGCTCTTTGGACAGTAATAACACTGATATGTAAATCTTTAGCAAGTGTTCTCATAGACGGCAGTGCTTCACCTGCTGTTAAAGTTCCATTCATAATCAGAGCTTTTATCTGTATACAAATCTGTTCATAAATTGGCTTATCACTGCTGTTACTGATAATTACTTCCATTGGGTTCTGCTACTCCTTCCCTGCGTGCTATCCGTATCATGTGTACTGATTCGATAAGTACAGTATATACACCTTTTATATTCTTGTCAAGTGCTAATTATAAAATTTTGGTTTTATAAACAAAAAATTTCTATT
>CANOID010000020.1 GCA_947565985.1 uncultured Lachnoclostridium sp. | reverse complement strand
CAATTGCAGCCCTAATTTCCTCAAGATCACACATTCCTGTAGACATCATTACAGGCTTACCAGTTTTTGCAAGTGCAAGAAGATATGGGAAATTAGTAACTTCTCCAGACGGAATTTTCCAGAATGGTATATCAATAGAATTTAAGAATTCAATACTATCAAAATCAAAAGGTGTGGATAAAAAGCAAATTCCTACTTTATTACAGTATATCTTCAACGCTTTAAACTCATTATAGGAAAGTTCTAATTTCTTGAGCATGTCAATCTGAGAACCTTCACCAGTTGTATTTTTTTGATAATCTGCTTTTTGAGCATTATGTGCTACTAGTTTCTCTGATTTAAAAGTCTGAAATTTTATGCAATCAACACCAGCCTTTTTAGCAGCATCGACTAATCTACAAGCTAGATCAAAGCTGCCATTATGGTTCACACCTGCTTCAGCAATTATATATACTCTCATTAATCTACCACCTTACAAGGATTTCCATAAGCTTTTTTATTAGATATAATATCTTTAACAACAACACTTCCTGCACCAATTAGAGAATTATCTCCAATCTTTATAAGTTGTCTAATTGTGGAATTCGCACCAATATGCGAATTATTACCAATAGTTACCTGACCACATAATGTTGTTCCGGGACTTATGTGGGAAAAATCTCCTATTTTACAATCATGTTCAATAATTGCTCCTGTATTAATAATGGCACATTTCCCAATTGAGGAACCAGTATTTATTATTGCTCGTTTTCCAATAAAAGTGCCATACCCAATACTAATTCCTTTACCAACAATAGCACTGGAATCAATAATTGTAGGAATATGCAAGCCCATTCCTTTCACCATTTCATACAGATACCTTCTCACATTTGTATTACCTACACTTCCAACGGTAATAAATGCATCAGTCCAGCCATCTTTAATCAAGTCTGGAATATCTTCATCAGTGCCAACAGTAGTAACTCCTAAATATGAGTTGTCTACATTATCAATCATTCCTATACATTCATATATATTTAGAGAAATAACACTATCTAATACAGAACGGCAGTGTCCACCCCCACCGATTAGTAAAAGTTTCTTTTTCAAACCTTATACCTCCGAATTATTCACCGTAAAGCTTTATCCTCATCTTTTCTAATTCAGGTAATTGTCCCATATCCATCCAATCATTTTCACTAACTGGAAATACAGCTACTTTTTTTCCTTTTTGTCTTTCCAGCTCAACTATATCTGGAAAACCAATAAAAACTCCATCGTCAACATCATCAATCACTTCTGGTTCTACAATATATATACCTGTATTGGTCAAAAATGACATTAAGGGTTTTTCTTTTATTTCTTTAATTATACCATTTACTCCTATTTCAACAACACCATATGGAATATTCATATTCTTGTAAACACAGATCATTGTAATAATGTTACCATTTTCTTTATGAAACTTGATCATGCTTTCATAATTTGCCGTTAATAGTGCATCACAGTTTACAAAGAAAAATGTATCAGTAAACTTGCCTCGTAGTAAGCTTAGCCCGCCACCTGTGCCTAAAGGTTTTTCTTCATCATACCAAGTAATATTATAATGGTTATCATTATCCGCAAAATATGCTTTCATGAGTTCTTTCTTATAATTCACAATAATATGGAATTCATTGCAATTATATGACTGATACTCTCTAATTATATGCTCAATAATAGGAAAATCACCCACGGGTATTAGCGGTTTTGGAAGTACCTTAGTGAAAGGGTCCAATCTTGTTCCCCGTCCTCCAGCATTAATTATTACTGGAATATTTAGAGCCTTTCTTTCTTTTATTTCATTTCCATCGCCCGTGTACAAAGCAACAATATGATTATCATTATTTACAATTGGAACAATAACATAATTTCGTTTATGATATAAGTGTTCAGCCTCTTTTTTGTTTTTTGCGATCTTAGGGATAGAGTTTGTGGCATCTATAATTGTCGCATCCATTTTTCCACCTGACAATAGAAAACGTCTTATATCTCCATCAGTCACACAACCTCTCAATTTTTCTTCTTCATCGACAATAAATAATATACCATATGCATTATTGTCTATTATTTGCATCGCTTCAGACACAGAAAGTGTATCTTTTCCTATAAATTTAAGAATATCATCCATTTGCCAATGACCTAAGCAAGTGCTTCACCTCATCAGCCACATACTTAATTTCATCTTCAGTAATTTGTGTTGAAGATGGAATATTGAGTATTCGGTTTGCATAATAAGGTGCCTTTTCCAATTTGTATGTTACTGCACTCTCGTAAGGTTTCTGTTCGTTGATCAGACCCCAGATTGCACGAGTTTCTATTTTCTTCTTGTGTAAAGCTATGATAATATCCTTCATTGAAGCAGAAATACAGCTACGATCTATATTAATTGAATAGAACCACTTGTTTGAATCTGTACCATCCCTGAATGGCATCAAAGATCCATACTCAAAATCTTCAAACAGTTTCTTATACAGTTCATAATTCTTCTGCTTTCTCCTAATAAATTCTGGTAATTCTTCCATCTGAGCTACCCCAAGGGCAGCTTGAAGATTCGTCATACGGTAGTTATAGCCAATCTCATCATGGATATAGTAGTGTGGATCAGTTTTGGCCTGTGTAGAAAGAAAACGGATGTGGTCAGTCACTTTTGGATCGTTTGCTATTATGGCTCCTCCACCACCAGTTGTGATGATTTTGTTCCCATTGAAGCTGAATGCCCCAAAGTGACCAATTGTTCCAGCATTCTTATTCTTATATTTACCTTCTGTATACTTTGTGCCAAGAGCTTCTGTAGCATCCTCAATAACCTTTAGATTATACTTTTCTGCAATCTCCATAATAGCTTCCATATCAGCCATATTGCCAAAAACATGTACAACCACCAGAGCTTTTACTGCAGCCCCATTAAATTTAAGCACACCACCATCCCATTCACATTCTTCTTCACAAAATGACTTAAGCTTCAGTGGATTCATACAAAAGCTGTCATCACAATCAACGAATACTGGTGTAGCAAACTGATACTTCACAGGGTTGACTGCCGCAATAAAGGTCAGTGGTGGAACAAGCACCACATCTCCTGGTCTAACCCCTGCCTCAACTAAAGATAAATGCAATGCCGATGTTCCACTTTGGCAGGCAGCAACATTTTCAACATGAAGAAACTTAGCCAACTCCTGCTCAAATTTTGTTATATATGCACCACCTGTGGAAACCCAGCCCTGATCAATAGCATCATCAACATACTTTCTTTCATTCCCCTCAAAATTGGGAATTGACAGTGATATAAATTTGCCCATTTCTTTCCTTCCTTGTTTTATTCTTTGTGGCAATATAGTTACATCTTGCTATCTAGAGATTTGCCTGTTTCAATATGCTCAAAATTTGGCAGATACTCTTTCATTATTTTTATTATTTCCTCCTTTGTTGTTTCAGATGAAAATGCAGCATTAAGATTGACAAAAAGATTCTCTATTTTCGCTTTATCTGGAATCTGCTTTCCAATAATGACACCTAAGGATGCAAACCTTTCATAATCCACAGTCTCTGTATCTGTTACAAACTCCTCAAAAGGTTTCTCGCCAGAAGTATCTGAAATGGCATAATGAACTGGATAATGATTGCTTCCTTTTTTAAGTTGATCTGATTTATCAATTGCCTCAGCGTCGGAATCACATTTCAAAACCTCATATCCATGTGCTTTCAGCAGTTCCGTGCCAATTGTATCAAAAGTCATCATTTGTGCCTTTTCGAGTTTTGGAAAAAATATTGCTCTATTCTCACCAAGAATACATGAAAGCAGACAAATCTGACCTGACTCTTCAGGCGAAACGAAAAAACGGCGTACATCTGATGGAGCGGACAATGGCTGCAGTTTCCGGATACGTTCCAAGAACCCCGCAGGAAGTGAACCGTTTGAGAATGCAACATTAGCAAATCTTGCAGTTTTCACAGGGAACTTGTCAGAATACGAAAAGATGACATCTTCCATAATCCTCTTACTTGCACCCATAATATTAACTGGATTTGCCGCCTTATCTGTGGAAACGCAGAAGTATTCTTCTGGTGGAAAATCAGAGAGCAGATCAAGAAGACGCTTGGCATTGAGAACATTGTTCTGAAGGAGAGCTTCTACAGAATAAATGTCCTTCTCTGATCTCACATGCTTGTATGCCGAGAAGTTCCCAACGATATCAAAACCTCTGCGTGCTCTAAACATCTTCTTAAATACCAGAGAAGCAAAATCCATTGGATAAGTGATATAGTCGTCTGGTACATACATTCCTTTCGTTGAACGAAGATAACGAGTTAATTCAGCTAGAGCATTTTCGTTAGTGTCAACTACAACAAGTGTGGATGGTTTAAATGGAAGAATTGCTTTGATAAAGGAGGATCCTATGGACCCAGCACCTCCAATTACAAGGACAGATTTTCCAAAAATCTTCTCGCTAAGCATATCTCTATTTGCCTCAATATCCAAATAAAACATTGATGAAGGACGCTTTGTCACATATTGATTTATAAATTGATCTAAGTTGAACATCATACTCTCCTTTTAATAATTGATAATAGTTTATTCTTATTTTTCAAAATTACGAACCCAATAAACATAACATAAATCCCAAGCACTATATACCTAGTAATAGTATATGAATACAAAAATGATATGCCCACAGTAATAATCATCATCACGAAAATTGTTATTGTTATCATCTTATAGTCATACACTTTTGATAGTTTTAATCTGTAAACCAAAAACATATGAATAAATAGTAAACAAAGATAACCCATTAATGTTGTATAAGCAGCAGCAACATATCCCAACTGCGGAATAAAAATAGTATTGAGCACATAATTAACTAACGCAGCTATTACACTTGCTACAGCCATGCCGACAGTTTTTTTCTCAAACTGTTCTACATTAACGAACATCGTATATAAGAATTGACAAACACACCCCATAGCAATCGGTGCCATCACATATTTTGCTTCTATATAATTTTCGCCTCCCAAAATCCAAAGCACTTCTGGTGCTACAAACATAATACCTATAGCAAGTAATGAGAATTCGATTATATATGTTTTGGCAAACGACTTGATTTGAATATATTCCTGACCATTTAATTTTTCTCCCAGCCATGGAGCAAATGCACTATTCATTGAAGTCATTAACAGCGTAACCATTGAACCACATGTATATGCCAAACTATATATTGCATTATCTTCTGGACCACACCATCTTGTAATCATAACTCGATCTATAGAATTTAGTATATTTAAAGAGAGTAAATGTGGTATAAATGGTAAGCAAATAGGAAGTGCATACTTCCAATAAGAAATTTTTACCCTTTTCCCTTTTCTGATGAAATATATATATAGCAATACTCCTAATATTACTGTTGGAATAATTGACCCGATTATTCGTCCAAACAATTTGTTATCTAAATTAATAACTAGCAATACTGATATTACAGCTATACTGATTGAAAGAAGTATACTAGTTGTTGCGGTTTTCTTATATTCGAAATAATACCGTTCTCTAACTTGAAATAAAGTAATGGCAGGCATAAAAAATAAATATATGAACATTGCATTAATATACATCATGCTCATTCCAAATAAATTAGAAAAATACATCGGAAATACATTTGCAATAATAATCCATATGAAAGTTGATATACTACTTAACGTCAAAATGGATAAAATATACTCATCAAAGTTGTCTTTAAAGTCAAATCTCGCACTGATAAGCGTTGAATCCAAATTAAGAGTCACGATTATAGTAATACTCGCCAACCAAGATATATAATTATTATATAATCCAAAATCCTCTCTTGTAAGCAACCTAGTAAAAATCGGAGTAGTTATAAAACCAATACTCTTAACAAGAAAATTTGATGCAGTATACCATACTCCAGACTTCAATGCCTTTTTATTATTACTCATTTCTCACCATTCTCACCATATAAAAATTAAAGATTTACCATTCTTTTGTTTATCTTTCTGAAAGCATGTAACTTCTGAAATTAAATAAGCGATGCATATAAAATAATCAAAATTAACAACATCAAATCCCATTCGTAAAAGATAAACTGAAAACAAAAGCCCCATTATACTTGCAAGATGTTTTTCTTTTGCTTGATTAAGTATCACTTCAATATTAACAATAGAATATAAAAAAGTAGAGAATGCAATTATTCCATATTTAGCTAATCTGTCTAGATATTGACTATGTGCACTATTTTGAACATATCCGCTATAGTTATAGAAAAATATATCCACTCCTTTTCCAATAATTGGGGAATCTTTAAAATATCGTATTGCTTGTTCCCATAAAGTTGTTCTTCCACTAAATGATAGGTCCCTTCCTAACATATCAACCAAATTAGCTATTACCCTAAAATTCGATGCTCCTATATATATAATGAGAATGCCACTGATGACTACAATAAAACTTATCCATGGCTTTAAAATAAATTTTTCAAAAGATACAACCTCAAGTGTGTAATATGCCAAAATTAATAACAAGCAGAATATCGTTGAACTAGACTGCATTATTAATCCTGTGATGGAAAAAGGGATTAAAAATATATAGCCTTTGATTGTTAACTTGCCATTTTCTGCATATTCATATCCCAGAAATGCTATTATAAAAATAATATAGATATTAATTGCAGAGTTTTTGCTTCCCAAAAAATAGATTGCATAAACAATGTTGTTTGTCATGTTAAATCCATTCGGAAATACTATAACAGACAAGACACCAATTATGCTTAATGAACCTATGAGCCATAAATGCACTTTAATAAAATGTCTGAATCCTTTCTTAGAAAGAATTTCATATATGCACAAAAAACCTATATCATAAAAACTTGATAAAATAGCACTAACACTCGCTCCATTAAATATGTTTGAAACCATCATCATTAGAGAATTAATAATAAAAGCTCTAAATAATAGGCTTGTACTCTTTCTATTAGCAATAACACCTTTGTAAAATAGCAACATTCCTATTGCTGCAGTTAGATATCGCCCTAAAGAAAACATATTGCCTATCAAACTGAATAGTGATTCATTGATTTTCAATTGTATAAAGTCATTAATACAACCTGGCTCAAAAAACGGTATTAATAACATAAAATATAAAACATCTACATAATTTATTTTAAAATTAAATTTTTGTTTCACACACACCACCATTATTACTTACAATTATTTGTAAGACTTTTTAAAAATGATACAAATTTTTCAAAATTATCTGGTACAAAAACTTTACTTTTATCTTTATATATTTTCTGTATTCTATCAATAACATTATCAGCCTCAGAATATGAAACCCCTTCACATCCGTCAGCAAATAGTCGATATGTAAATATCAAGGTTGGTTCTATATTAAAGAGTAATCTTGGTGTTATCTGTGCAGTAGAAAAGCGACTTATCAAAACAGAATCATTTGATAAATATCTTGAACACGCTAATTCCCAAGATAACCCTCTTATATCACATGTTAAAAGAGGAAATTCTTCTTTATTTTGACGTGGATGTGGACGCACTATTAATTTGTTACCTAAGAATTCTTGTAATATTTCCATTACCCTATTTTCATTATGCAAAATATCCATATAATACTGTTCTGATTTTGCTTCGATTGGTTGACCTAAATAAATATATCTATATTGTTTATATAGTTTCTGTTTGTCACCTTCAAAGACATTCTGTATTATATACGAATCTTTTGTTCCAGAATTTGGAATTGATATTTTCTTCTTTTTTTCGTTATTTTCTCCGTTATAAAACTCTGGCGAAAACAAATATATAGATTTTATTTTTATAGTATCAATTCCTCTTCCAGTAATAAATTGGAATATTTTATCTTTTGTGGTGGAAAAGAGATATGTTTGTTTGCTTAAATAACTTCCAATCCCATCATCATAAAGAGACACTTGTGCACCTGTAAAAGCAAATAAAAAACATCTGGCTATTGGACCAAAATGTGACACAAGCACATGATCGTATTTCAGATTAGTAATTATTTGATTGCATAACAATCTCTCTATTGACTTTCTGGGAAATAAATATCTTTCTGTCTTAATAGCATAGTTTGCTATTATATTCGTTCCTTCAACGTTCCTATATACACAATAAACTTTGTTAATTTTACTTATTAAATTCAGTTTCTGTGCATATTGATTCATCAATTTTGAATTTTCCACATCAATGTAAAAATCACATTTGTCAACATCTTCGTGACAATATTCAAACAAAAAGCACAAAGCTGAGAGAATCTGATATGGTGTATTACAATATATTCCATAATTCATTTTTTTCTCCTATAATCTCGTAATGCTATTTCAAAGCAGATTATTGTAAGATATTACAAATATAAAGTTTCCCTAAGTATTTTGACTGTATTATTAAATCCTGTTTCTGCATCAAAACATCCTCTCCATCCCAGTTCAATCAAGCTTGTAGAATTAAGTGATGAGTTGCTCATCGGATTAAACCTTTTCTTCTCTTCATCATTCGCAACTCCCATACGTAATTCAACTCCACCAGCATTACATAGAATCTGAGCCATTTCTTTTATACTAATAACAGAATCTGGATTTGAAACGTTATATGCCTTTCCTTTTTGCCCGCAAAGCATAATCTTTAAAATTGCCGAAGCACAATCAAGACAATAAACATAACTACGAATCTGAGCGCCATCACTCTTCATAACAATATCTTTCCCCATTGCTACATCGTAAGCCCATGCCGACGAAATGTGATCATCTGTCTTATTAGCTGTCGGTCCGTAAATGTGTCCAGGTCGAACAATTACGGTATTAATACCATACTCATCAGCATAAGAGGCACACAAAGCTTCTGCCGCCTGTTTTCCTATTGAATAAGAATTCCGTGGCATAAGAATATCAATGTATCCATAATCTTGCTCCTGAGATGCTTCTTCTTTACTTTTCTTCCCATAAACCTCGCTGGAACTGATATATAATACTCTCTCTGACCTACTTTCTCTTGCAAAATCAAGAAGATACTTAATACCCATAAAGTTTCCCAACATCGTTTCCACAGGTTCTTCTATGATTTTCTTTGGAGAAGAGTTAGCTGCACCATGAATAATGAAATCGGCAATAAAAGGAAAATCGTTGTCAGAACGATATGAATTATATTGCACAAAATGAAAGTAATCTCTTTCAAAAAATTCCCCAAATCTATCTATAATCTTTTGTTTACTGCGACCAGCTGCATATATCTGGATTTTATTGTCATGTGTTTCATTGTATCGTATTAAAGTATCGGTAACAGCCGAACAAATTAACCCAGCAGCACCTGTTATCATGACATTTTGCCCTCCCAATCTGCTAAGCTCGGGGAGAACTGGCAGAACAGTGTCCAAATCTTTAATCCACAATTTACTATCAAAAATACTCATATTAATCCTTCAACCAATCAGATCTTTTTGCTGCAAGCAATGCCTTGAAAATATCAATATCCTCTACTGTGGTAAGCTTGATATTCTTCTCAGATCCAGTTGAGAAATAAACCTGCTCACCCATCTCAATCATAAGTGTACATGAAGCTACGGAATTGGTAATTCTTGCTTCCAACGCTCTCCTATGAAGGTCACAAATATGTCCAATATGGAAAGCCTGAGGTGTTTGTGTTCTTTTCAAACGGTCACGAGGATATGAACCAATTGAAATAATACCATCTTCCGTTTGCATCATTGCTTCAGCACAAGGAATTGCTGTGATAGCATTTCCATGTTCTCTTGCAACTCTTATATTATCTGAAATAATCTCAGCACTTACCATAGGGCGGATTGCATCATGAATAAGAACTATATCATCAGAAGCATAATGTTTTTCCAGTTCCATTATACCATTACGTATAGAATCCTGACCATTTTTTCCACCTGTAACCATATACTTAAGCTTTGTTATGTTGAACTGTTTAGCATATGCCCATAGAACCTGTCTCCATCCTTCGATACACACAACAGCTATTGCGTCAATTTCTGGATGTTTTTCAAACGCTTCTAAAGTATAAATAATAACAGGACGCTCATTAACTATAATAAATTGTTTAGGGATATCTTGATGCATCCGATTTCCAGAGCCTCCTGCTATTAATAGTCCAATATTAGCCATCATTTCCCTCCCCAAGATCTATTTTTGCATAAACATGTTTTTCTATATCAGCCTCATTTGGCAAAGACATATAGTCTGTTCCATATCTAAGCTTAAGATAATAATCAAAGCCTTCTGGTATATACCATTTTTCTGTTTCAAAATTCGTCAGAATATAATTACACATTTTCTCTCGTTCAAAAATTTCTCCAAAAAAATGATGTCCCCCACTGGGAACCACAATGTATTTTCCTTTTTTCTTGACTTTAGAAAAACATTTAACGCTAGAGGCAAGCCATTTTTCCAATGATCTAAAAGAAAAAAGAAATGCTAACCTAGCTCTCTTATCAACTATTCTTTTTATATTCTTATCGTTGTTTGTATATTTCAGTAAATTATTACGGCACAATTTCATCCTTAAAGAACTATCCACAAATAGATAGAAGGAAGATTCAATTCCATGAATTATTCTTAGTAACTTATTGTCATAGGTATTTTCATAAATAAAAATATCTATACATAAACCTCCGCAATCGTCATATACTGATTGAATCTCTTGTAACCGAGTACTTTTATCATGTATTTGTGGTAAATGAAGGATATACCCTGTATCCCCTGGAAGTTTAAGTTCGTACTTAGCTCCAAGCTCTTTAGAGAAAATATTCTTAAATTTATCAAATTCTTCTCTCTCCATAAAAATATCAATATCTGAATCCCATGGAATAAAGCCATGATGTCTTACTGCACCTATAACACTTCCACCAGAGAGGCACCATTTGATATTATTATCACTTAAAACATTTGTTATATCAATCATCATATAAAGTAGACGTGTTTGAATCTTTTTTAATAATCCATCATTAACCAAAACAGTATTATCACTGTATTTTACGGTTTTTAACGCATGTACAACACTGTTTTTTTTACTCATGGTATTCATCCTCTAAATTTTATTTTTCCCTTTTTCTGTCGCTACAAAAAAAGCCAATGCCATATTGTCAAATGTATATTCTCCAATAAGTTTCTTTGCATTATTACCCATTTCTTTCTCTATGACATCATCGGAAAGAATCTTATTAATGTAATACTCCAGCTCTTCTTCAAGTCGATTTGCATTAATAATGTACCCATTCAAACCTGAAATGATCAAATCGATTGCACTTCCAGTTGCATTGCTTGCTATAACAGGAACTCCAAAACTCATAGCTTCATTAACCGTTAATCCCCAAGGCTCGACTTTCCCTTTGTAGGTGTTCGCAAGGACAAACAGATTTGATGCTTTATAATATTTATATCTTTCTTCAGGCTTAATACTGCCAAGAATATGAATGTTTGAAATACCTTTGACTTTATCAATAATTGCATCTTCTCCTGGACCACAAATCAGCAAATGCCAGTCAGACCTGTCAAGCTTCTTGAACACCTTTATCAATTCTTGTATGCCCTTATATTCTTCTATACGTCCGAAATACAATATAATTTTCTCATTATCATGGATTCCAAGATTCATTCTAACATCTGATTGTTTTCCCTCCCACTTTATTTCGCTAACATTCGGACATCTTATTAATTTCCAAGAAGGTATATTTATTCTTTGATAAAAAGAATATGTATTGATACTAGGAGTTATAAAATAACTGATACTTTTCCTATTTAACTTGGTGAAGAAATGCCGGATTTCTTGTTTCACCCATTTTAAAACTCCATAAGTGCCTTTGTCCATCGGCCAATATTCCCAGAAGTATAAAATTATCTTTCCACGTTTATGATAATAATAGGATAGCCTTGTTGTCAGTTTAAGATAAAATGCATCATTCATCGAAGGAACAACAACTGAGTCAAATTCCTCTGCATCAAGTCTCTTACAAAGATTTTGGAATTTGCTTTCTTCTGGTGATAAAAATGTAATATTTAAATCTTCATATTTTGGTTTATATTCGATGCTTTGATAGCCAATAGTATAACCATTAAGAATGTAAATATGGCAATCCATCAGCTTGGAAATACCCCTAAATAACTCAATCCTATACCAGTTTAAGTTTGTATATAGATAGATAAGCTTCACAATATTATCTCCCGCTCTGCTTCTTATATTTTATAGCCATTCCGAATATTTTCCTATCATTCACAAGGTATCTCTTGGCTAATCTCTTTGGATCTTGTAATATCCTATATAACCATTCCAAACCATGATTCGCCATCCATTTAGGTGCACGTTTTATATTTCCAGCTTCAAAATCAAGACTAGCACCTAAACCTAGGGACAATGGAACTCCCAACTCGTCTTTATAATGTAGTATAAATAACTCCTGTTTAGGGCAACCAAGCCCAACTATAAGAATATGTGGTACAACATCCGTTATCATCTTTTTGATTTTAGCTATTTCAATTTCATCCTTCTCAAAACCAAACGGCGGTGAATATGTTCCCACGACTTGTAATCCTTTGAATCTTTTCTCCAAGTTTTCAGCTGCCTTTGCAGCTACACCCTCAGCCGCACCTAAGAAAAACATTTTATAGTTTTTTTCAGCGGCTAAAGCACATAATTGTGGAAAAAGGTCAGATCCGCTAATCTTTTCTTTAATAGGAGTACCATACCATTTTGAAATCCAGATAAGAGGTTTACCATCTGTCAGAATAAGATCAGCATGCTTATATACTTCATTTAGTTCTCCACCACATTCAAGCTGTACTAAATGATCAACATTTGGAGTGACGACATAAGAACATTTATTATCCCGAATGAGTTCATCCATTTTTATAAGTGCCTCAGTCATCGTTAAGTTGTTAATCTCAGTATTCATAAACTTCATTCGAGACATAATATTTCACCCTACTTTATATATCTTTTTATCTCAGCTGGATTTCCAGCTACCATCACATTATCAGGAACATCATGTAGCACCACCGAACCTGCAGCTATAATTGAATTATTTCCTATGGTAATTTCTCCAAGTATAATTGATCCTGCACCAATAATTACATCTCTACCAATTACAGGATTTGCTCCGCTATGCCCATGTGTATCCTTTGACCCAATAACTATATTTGAATAAAGCTGACATCGATTACCAATCTGCACATCATTACCAATCACAACTCCTAAGCCACTATGGTGAAAAACACAATCTATAGGAATTTCTGCAGTAATACCAACATCACAAGCATACAAAACTCTATTCTTTAATTTGATGATCTTCGCCAATACCCTACCCAATTTTCCAGAAGCATTAAGTTTTCTAGCTTTTTCTATGGATTTAACTAAATGTAATTGTGCCTTATTCATCGCTATTCCCAATCCCAATCAAGCCTTTCAATATCTTCCTCAGTTAATTCATCACCGATTTGAACTTCAATTATATGCAATTCTGTTATACCTTTTATTGCATGTTTTATTCCTGGCTTTATCACAGCAACATCTCCACGACCAACTTTCGTAACCTTGCCATCCATGATTAATTCACCAATTCCTTCTGTAAATGTCCAAACTTCTGTCCTATGTTTGTGTTTCTGATAGCTAATATGTTGTCCCAGACTTATGATCAATTCTTTTGTAAGACTGTTCTGACCATCATCATGATGCTTATAATCCAGAACCTTATATTCACCCCATTCACGGCGCTCATACATTGGTCTGGCAGCTTCAACATAATCTTTAAGCTTTGGCGATAACTCTTTATCGGACACAAGGATTCCATCAGGAGTTGCAACAATTACAGCATTTTTTATACCAATAGCAATAAGAGGAATCCCCAACTCACTAACTATATGTGTATTTTCACAATCATCAGCTATGGCGTTTCCACTTATAGGCTCAATCATAGCTTCAGACAAAGTATTCCATGTTCCAAGATCTTTCCACTCACCTTTAAATCGAATGACATTGATGCTCTTTTCTTTCTCCACGACCGCATAATCAAATGAAATCTTTTGTAGAGTATCATATTTCTCAAATAGTTCATCATATTCATCTGTGCCAAATAAAGACAATGCTGTCTCAAGTAGATACGAAAGTTTAAATGCAAACACACCACCATTCCACAATGCTCCATCTTCTATATATTTTTTTGCAGTTTCCACATCTGGTTTCTCCTTGAACTCTTTTACTGGAGCAATAGGATTTGTGGTAATCGGAATGATATAACCATACTTCTTACTAGGATATGTAGGCTCAATTCCCATAAGAGTGAGATTAGCTCCATCAGCTTTTCCAGCAGCATCAGAAAGAGCCTTAAGGCACTCAAAGTAATCAGTATTCACATAAGGATCAACTGGGCAAACAACCACAGATTTATTCATACCTACGCCATTCTTCTTCAGAAATGCTGCTGCCAAAGCTATGGCCGGAAATGTGTCTCTTCTTGTTGGTTCTACACTTATATCAATGTCTTCTCCAAGTTGTGCTCTAATCTGTGGAATTTGGTTCTCAGATGTCGCTATAGTCACAGTAGCAGATTTATCAACTTCCTTAATCATCCGATACATTCGCTGAATCATAGATTCACGAGTACCATCTTCTTTTATAAATATCTTTAAAAATTGTTTACTTCTAACATCGTTTGATAGTGGCCAAAGGCGTTTACCAGAGCCACCACTCAAAAGAATTATATTCATAGTGATTACCCCAAACTAAGAAATGTTGTTATCGTAGTTTTATAGGTTTCCAGCATTTTCTTTATAATATCCTTATATTAGCAGCCTTCACACTATAATTAATCTTCAGTTACATACTCATAGCCGCTCCAATATTAAAATTGCATGGATATAGTCTTTCCTCATTTTTTTAGGTATACATAAATATTTTTATTCTTAAAATATTACCAAATCACTTACGATATTTTATTAATGAGCAAATATTGAAAATTGCATAAAAGCTAACACTCTGATATGCAAAAACAAGAATAGTTTATGCATAATTAGGTAACTATTTTATATTTGCTCGTCTATAGTATTAAACTCAAATAATAAAGAAAAGATATGTTATCCTGTTAAACATCTATTGTTTTAGAATTGCCATCTTACCCAATTCCTTTCATAAACTTATCATCTTTCATTAGCCAAGGTCCATACCTATCACATACAACATTTACACCAACTCCCATTACACATGCTACGCTATATGCGTCACCACCTGCGTTTAAACTTAGCATTGCAAAAGTGTCTCTTAATGATTGATATTTCAAATCTGTAATTCCAGCTTCTTCTCCTGCTGCCTTTAAGCGATACTGTAATGACCTTGCATCAGGTGGAGATGTTTTTTTATCTGTACCTAAAACAGAAACTTCTGTGAAAATATTAGAATTTTTATTTCCCTTGCTTTTTTTCTTTTCTAATTCTGCCACATACATTTTTTTTGCTGGTTTTTTCATTACTTCTACCGCTGATAAAATTGCATATACCTTTTCAGGCATTGCAAATTTACGACATGATGTTTCTGGAAGTTCGCATTCGGCTAAAACCGTTGCTGTTTTTCTTTTATTACTTCTAAGAGCACTAGCATTGTTGGTACTATTATCATTGTTATTCACATTTTCAGCCGTCTTAGAATCTTTAGCTCTTTTCTGTATACGCACTAAATTCCTGTGTACATGTATTTTACGGTTTTCCAAATCAATATCTTCCCATTTTAATCCACAGAGTTCAGATAAACTAAGCCCTGTATACAATGGCAAAAGAATTTGTACTTGAAAATCCAGCCCTTTTTGTTCCACTACATTCACAAGTTGCAGCATTTCTAGCTCTGACAATGGCATTGCATAACGTTTATTTTGAATTTTATATTCTGATTTTCCAAAATAAACTTCTGGTACAAATCCTTTCTCTGTACCATAACGAAACATTGCACGTACCATGCTTTCTATAAAGTAAACTGTGTACTGTGATAATGGTTCTTTCTGGCTGTGTCCCATCCGAAGAAGTGCAAGCATTGCAGATAAAGCTGTTTTGTCAAATACTTCAGCACGCATTTCTCCCACATATGGCAATATAAACTTTTTAGCATAACTGTGGTAGCGGTCATAGGTAGATGGTCTCATGCTATCTTTAATATCAAAAAACCAGCTTTCTGCTAGGTCTTTTACAAGAAATGGCTTTTCTGGGTCATAAAATGGAGATTCCATATATATATCCCTGCTAGACATTTTTTTCTGCCGATTAGCATAAGGATTTCGTGTTTCCTGTGACATATGCTCCTCCTTCTTCATTTAGAAAAATAAACTTTAAAGCCATTTTCTTATTTTTTCATGTGCATTTCACAACATAATAAAAATTATGTTGTATTTAGCACATTGAGAATAATAACATAAAATTCTTTGCATTGCAAGAGTTTTGCAAATTTTTTTATTTTCCTTTTTTGTAATTATTTTACTATGTATAATATGTATTCAATGTAAGTCAAATTTTTAACCGCAGTCTGTGCTTTTAGATTGATTGCTCAAATAAGCATAAAAAGGTTGGTTTTTTCTGTTTAGAAAAAACTGGAAAATTTTAATTTACAACATAATTTTTATTATGTTGTATTTTTCATTATTATTTTTAATGCATATTTTTCTTAAAAAATTAACATATGTGTATTCAAATACTTAAGTGTCTTTTTATTAGTCTTTGTCAGATAATTCCAAGCCCATCAATCTGTTTTTGGTATTCCTCATATGTTGTCATAATATAACGTCTTGTTGTTTCTATACTGCTATGTCCCAGCACACCAGCAAGTTTTGCAATGTCTTTACTAGCTTCATAGAATGTTTTTGCAAACAAATGTCTTAAATTATGTGGAAAAATCTTTTCTTTACCTATGCCCGCTTCTTCTTTAAGTGCTTTCATTTCTTTCCATATATTACTACGGTCAACTGCTTTGCCGCTAGATGTGCAAAACACTATACCATTTTTAATATTATTTTCACTGATATACTCAAGCAAAAGCTTACGAAGCCCGCTTGGGATAAGTGCTTTTCTCTGTTTTCTTTTGCAGTAAATATCCACTTCTCCTTTTTTCACGCTTTCTATTGTTATAAAGGCAAGTTCACTAATTCTAAGCCCCATTGAACACAGGGTCTGTATAATCATTGCGAGTCTTTTTTTGCCTTTATGCCAAGCAGCCATAACTAATTTTCTATATTCTTGCATTGACAAGTCAATTTTTTTAGATGCAAAAACATCATTTTGTATGCTATAAAGTTTCACATTAAGCCCATACCATCCAAGGTAGTCAAACAATCTATTTGCTGCTATAAGAAATGAATTTATACTTGACAGTTTGTATTCCATGTCTGTTCTTAGATATTCTTTAAACTCAAGCATCAATTTTTTTGTGATTTCTTGCCCAGCAGCATAGTTCATTAACTTCTTAATATCACATATATATTTGTTTATTGTTGTAATGCTTTTTTCTTCTTCTATTAAATATTCTCTATAGTCCCCAAGTATTTGTTCTGTGATAATACGTAACATATCTAATCCCCTCTATCTTTTTTACAATATTCTTTGATGATATTAAACATAGTGCATTTATATACGATATTTCAAGTTTTTTATACAATACTAATAAATTTACGAAAAAAATAGTCAATTCTATAAAAATGACCATTTTTTTGCTCTACTGCAATATTTTGTTGTTTAATTACCTGTGTTGTGGTATATTAAAAATAACTTTTTTATATAAAGGGGCTTATTATTGAAAAAAACTTCCAATCAATAATAGAATTTATGAAAAATTTCATATTAAAAATATATTTATGAAAAATATCAAAGAAGATTTTAGATATTGAATTATTTGGAGTATTTTGGTTTCACAGATAGTGAAGTAAGGATATAGAAAAAAAGGAGTAATATTGATTAAAGAATAGTATAATAATTGGAGATGAATGTAATAAATTGAAAATTTCCAAAAATTAGGACTTCCCTATATAAAAATTAAGGGAAGTCCTGTCTATACAATTTCTAACACTCTTTCGAGAAGTTTTTCAGAAAACAAAAACTTTTTATCAATTACTGTAACATTTTTATTTAATTTTTCTTTTCGTGTTTCTATTTTTATGTAACCCAAAGTTGATGGCATAACTGCATAGTCAGCGTATTTAAGCATAGGGATGTCAAACGCACTGTCACCTGCTGCAATTATAACATCCCCACCTAGTTTCTGACGTAATCTTTTTATTCCTGTACCTTTATCTAGATTCTTGGGCATAACATAAACTTTTATACCATTATTTAAGACATCTACAAGCGATAAATCTAAATTCTGTCTTAAAAACTGCAATGTAATATTTGGTTCACTGCTTTTTGTAAAGAGAAACAGCCTTTTTATATATCTTAATTCAAAAATTCTGTTTTTATCACTTTCCAATATTTTATAAGCTTTGTTTATCTCCAACTGGCTGCAAGCCACAAGGGAAAGTGATTTTTCGTACCATTCACTGTCTTCTTGTCCATTATTTAAAAGTACACCACCGTTACATACAAGGGCATATTGAAATTTTTTTATACCAAGGTCTATGCGTTTATACTGTTCTATGCTTCTTGTAGTTGTAGGAACTACTAAGATCTTTTCTGATACTTTTTTTAATAATTTATATGTCTTATCTGTAATAAAGGATATTTCACGTCCATTATATATCTCTGCACATCTTTTATTAGAGCCTATATCATATTTATATGAATATATAATAGTATTATCTAAATCTGTATTGAAAATCACCATATCTGATTACCTTTAAATAATACTAATTTTTATTTACAACAAGTTTTCTGACCATATCCGCTGGTATAATAGTTACTGCAAGCATAAGCACTGTTATCCATCCAACAATACTAAATGGTACACAGCTAAACATATTTCCAATCCACTTAAATATTGGAAGCGGAATTAATGCTGCATTTACTATTACTGCCTGTACTAAAATAATTGTAAAAAATACTTTTAAAAATCCTGTATTTTCATCCAGTCCCTTAAAGATTGCAAAGCCATCATCTCTAACATTAAATCCATTAAATAGAGCTATTACGATAAATAAAACAAAGTAACCTGTCAGATGCTGTGCATCTGTTTGAAACAGGTTTCTAAAGAAAGGCAATTTCAAGTATAAGAAACTTATAAGAACTACCCATGCACCCATTATACCAATCTGAGTCATCATTTCTTTACTTACAATGCTTTCGTCCCTTCTTCTAGGCGGCTCTGACATATATTTCTTTAGTGCTGGTTCGTTGCCAAGCATAATAGCACCAAGGCTGTCCATTACAAGGTTTACAAATAATAAATGTGTAACCTTTAATGGTTCTTCTACTCCGAAAAATGGTGCAACAGCACTTACAACTACTGCAGCAACATTAATAACAAGCTGAAATTTGCAAAACTTTAATATATTGTGGTAAATTGTACGCCCATACCAAATAGCATCTTTAATTGATTTAAAGTTATCGTCAAGAATTACAATCTTTCCAGCCTCTTTTGCTGCTTCTGTACCACTTCCCATTGCAAAACCTACATCTGCACGTTTTAAAGCAGGGGAGTCATTAACACCATCACCTGTCATACCTACAACAAGATTCATTTCCTGACATATACGAACCATACGTGATTTATCTGTTGGTAAGGCACGAGCAATTACCCTGATTTTGGTAACGATTTTCTTTATTTCATCGTCGGACATTTCCTTTAGTTGTGCAGAAGACAGTGCGATATCATCATTATTTCTTAAAAGCCCTGCGTCTTTTGCAATTGCAACTGCTGTTTCAAGACGGTCACCAGTTATCATAACAACTTGAATACCAGCTTTTTGTACCTCAGATATAGCTTCTTTTGCTTCTGGTCTTACATCATCTCTAATACCAACAAGCCCTATAATAACAATATCATCATTAATTTTATTTGTTATCATGTCTTTTTCAGAATAACCAAAAGCAAGAACCCTCATAGCTTTTGAAGCAAGCTCGTCAATTTTGTTATTTAATACATCTTTGTTGATATCTTTAATATTGCCATTTGCATCGAGATATTTATTAGCAGCATCAACCAGTCTTTCAGGTGCACCCTTATAAAATGTCTTGCCACTGCTGCCTCCTAATTGTACTTGGCTGAATTTATTAGAAGAATTAAATCCCTGTATCTGTAGAACTTCATAGTCCGTATTTTCTTTAAGCCCATTAAATGTGTCCTCACCAATAAATTTTAGTAAAGCTTGGTCAGTTGCGTTACCTCCTATAACCTTATGGGACGCATCAAACATAGACTGTGTATTTTTGCCAATCGCAAGGTCTAAAAGATTCTTTACTTGTTCATACTTTGGCAGTTCTGGAATTGCTATTGACTTGCCATCCGCTGTAAAAAAGTCTACAACTTCAAGCATACCTTTGGTTATAGTGCCAGTTTTATCGCTGAATAAAATATTTAATGAACCAGCCGTTTCAATACCTTCTGCTTTTCTTACAAGAACATTGTGTGATAGCATCTTACTTGTATTCTGCATAAGTACCAGTGAAATCATCAACGGAAGTCCCTCTGGCACAGCACATACAATAATAACTATTGCTAGTGATACTGCTTCAACAATATCTTTAAAAACTTCTGTTGCACCAATAGCAAAGTATGCTGAAAAGCCTCCTGCCGATACAACAAAGTATGCAAAGTATAGAACTGCTATAACAACAGCACCAATATATCCAAACATCGAAATCTGCTTTGCCAACTTTGCGAGCTTAACCTTTAATGGAGAATCTGGCTCGTCTTCTTGCATCTCCTCTGCCATCTTTCCCATCATGGTTTTAAGACCAACTTTTCTTACGTCTAAAACGCCTTCGCCATCAAATACTACTGCACCCCTAAATAGTGAATGTGCATCAACAAATGTGTCACCAGTAATTTCTTCAGGCAGACTGGCATCTTCCGCTGCTGCCGTCTTTTTACATTCTTCTGATTCACCATTTAAAGATGAATTGTCGACTGTTAAAGAGCCAGAAACTAAAATTCCGTCAGCAGGTATCTTATCACCTGACTGTAATAACACTTTATCTCCAGTTACAACATTGTCAATGTCTATTACATCTATTAAACTGTTCCTGTATACTTTACATTTATCCTTTTCTGTACTTTCTTTTAGCTCCCTATACTTTGTATCACTGGCAACACCTGTCTTAGCTGAAACAACTGCAACAATAAGCACTGCAACGATAGTTCCAAGCGGTTCATATATCTCCGCATAGCCAAAGAAAAACATTATAATCATAAGTGCGGCAATTGCTAACAGTATTTTAATCATCGGGTCACTAAATGTTTCCTTAAACTCATCCCAAAAAGTAGTTGGCTCACAGTCAGGAATTTCATTAGAGCCATACTTTTGACGGGAAGCAATTACCTCTTCATCACTTAGTCCGTTGTACCTCATATATATATTTAGTCCTCTCAAAAAAATTTACGACACATATATCAGTTTACATGTATCTCCTTAAAAGTTCAGAAAGATTAGCGTCGCTAGTCCCCTGCCCTATTGCATTAAATTTCCATTCGCCACTATGTCTGTATATTTCACCAAATATCATAGCTGTAAGCCCAGAATAGTTTTCCGTAAGATTATATTTGCACATTTCTCTGTTATTTCTACCATCTACAAGTCTGCAAAATGCATTTTGTATCATGCCAAAATGTTGCTTTCTTTCTACGGCAGAATAAATATTTACAACAATTACAATCCTGTTATAATCCTGTGGAATTTTTGACAAATCAACAACAATCTGCTCGTCATCGCCATCACCTGCACCAGTGAGATTATCTCCCAAATGCTGTATTGCGCCTGACTTGTGTTGTAGATTTCCATAGTATACTAAGTCACCTTTATTAACGTACTTGTCGTTTTGCAGCATAATTACAGATGCATCACAGTCTATTGGCTTTGGTTTTGCAGAAAAAAATCCATGTTTCTGTGGTGCTTCATCCCATCCTAAACCAACAAGCATTTTAGATAAACCTGCATTTTCTTTTGTCAGGTTTACCTTCTGTCCTTTTTGTAAACTTATTGACATCTTTAACCTCCTTAATTATTGTGTCCACAATTAGGCTTGTTATGCGACTTCTATGCCATAATGTCCGCAAAGTGCCGCAAGTCCTCCCTGAAATCCGCTGCCTATTGCATTAAACTTCCATTCACCATTATGCTTGTACAATTCACCAACCACTATTGCGGTTTCTATTGAAAAATCTTCACCTAAGTCATACCTTATAATCTCCTCACCAGTTACTTCATTTACAACTCTGATAAACGAATTAGAAACTTGCCCAAAGTTCTGATTTCTTGCTTCTGCTTCATAGATTGTAACAGTAAATGCTATTTTGGCAATATTATCAGGAACGATAGTCAAATCAATCTCTATCTGCTCATCATCGCCATCGCCAGACCCAGTGAGATTGTCTCCCATATGTTTCACAGCACCGCTTTTGTGTTCAAGGTTGCCATAGAAGATAAATTCTTCATCACTTGGACACCTTCCATTGGAGCCTACCATAAATGCAGAGGCATCAAGGTCAAAATCTGCACCTGAATCGAATGCATTTACATCCCATCCAAGACCAACCATAATCTTTTTTAATCCCGGATTTCCTTTTGTTAAGTTTACTTTCTGTCCCTTTGATAAATTAATTGGCATAATTCATTTCCTCCTGTTTTAATAATATTTTATCGTTTATTAGGCATATGATACCTTTCATTAAACTCTCTTTTAATATTTTCAAGTTTTGCTTGGTCTTCAATACGCTTCTTTCTGGCATTTTCCTGTATCTGCCTAGTCTCATCAATACCATTTACAATAGTTTTCCAAGTGGTTTCCAAAGTTTCAGCTTTAATTGAACTTCCGGATGCAAGCCTTGCAGTTATTTTTGACTGTTCTACTGTATTCTTTGCATTTTTAATAAGCATCTCATTAGTTTTCTCGTCCAGTGCTGACATTGCATCTGCCTGTATTCGCTGTCTCTTTAACATAATTGCCTGTGCAAGTGCCTGCTTAAACACTGGCAAAGTAATAATAAATGCGGAATTAATCTTTCTTACAAGGTTCATATTAGAAAATTCCATTGTCTTAATCATCGGAACTGACTGGATAGCGACGCTTTCTGCCGTCCTTAGATCCTGAGTTCTCTGCTCAAGCATCATAAGACATTGTTCAAGCGACTGTAACTCAAATTGAATTGAGCTGTCACCAGTGGCTTCCATATCTGCCCGTCTCTGTGCAATATACTGTTCTATCTCATGACATCCCTGCTCACCTGCAAGAATATATTTGACAAGCTCATGATAATAGTTTACATTTGCCTCAAACATCTGATTAAGTTTGCGGTTTGACTGTTTAATTTCTGACTCATACTGCTTGAGCTGTACATAAATTTTATCAACTTCTTCACCCATAGTATGATATTTAGAAAGTATCTTATCAAGCTGCTTTCGCATATTTCCAAACAATTTACCAAACAGCCCGGGATTTTCATTTAGTTCATCAATGTCAAATTGTGACATAATATTTGCAAGAACTTTTAACATCTCGCTTGACTCGTCAATCTGTGACATATTCATACTGTTAAGTACAACATCTGAGGCTTTGGATATCTCTTCTGCTGCCTCTGCACCAAATGACACAATTGTTTCAAGGTTATCAAGCTCAATTGTGCTTACAAGTGCATCAACTTCGGGAGAACCAGTAAGCTGTGTATTCATCTGCTGCCTGTCCTCCATAATATCATATTGCTCCACTACCTCCACTACTTCATTATGTACGGCTGGAGTCTGCATTGTTTTGTTTTTGCTAAAATCAAGACCCATTTTTTCCTCCATTCACTTACTTTACTAATATTAATTTATCTTCCAAAAAGTTTCTCACGCCATGAAAGGCGTGTAGTTTGACGGACAGCGTTAAAATCGGGAACAGTTAAATCATACATATATTCACCAATCTGGTGTTCTTCTGTCAATTTTTTATTAAAATACTTTTCGATTGTCTGGTAACCTGTCGGAACAAAAAACAATACATCAAATCCTGCTAGGTTTAAAAATGCCATTAGAATAGAGTCTTCTAATGATATTTCTTTTTCCGAAGTATTAATATACACAATCTTAGGATTAACCTTTGTAAAGTCAAACTTCTGTATCATCCTGAGTATTTCTTTCTTCATATTGAGAATGGTAGATATAATTGTATATTCGGTGCCATTTACAAAAGTTCCCCTTATTATCTGCTGTTCAATAAGCAGTTGTAATTTGTCAAGGATATGCTCCTGTACGTCTTCTCTTAACACTCCATACTGGTATGATGGATGTGTTTTAATCTTATTTTTCAGTAACTTTCCATTCTTGAAAAATCCTGCAGCATATGCCTTAATAAGATTGTGTTCTGTTGCGCTTAAATATGGCACTTGTTTTATTACAAATGTTTCCTTGTCAATTAGTTGTTTTATCCCTGCCCAATACCGTCTTACATCACCCTCTTTTACACCGCATACTTTCGCAAATATAACTGGCAGATTTACTATATCATCCACTATACTAAAATTCGGTCTGTATTTTAACTCTTGATTCCACAGTATTTGAATTTCTTCATACATAGTTCGCAGTGTTAAAGACATCGCTTTGCTATACTGTTGGTTTCTGTACATACCCGAATCTTGGTACATTACAGTGTCGAGTTCCCTCTCAGCGTGGTATGCCGCCGTACCTATATGGATTTCTGTATCTTCTCTTGGATACTTGTCCACAACCAAAGAATCAATATAATTAATTTCATATAACAGGGTATCATTTAAACAACATTTTACATTTAGATTTGGATTCAAAATAAGAACATCGACTGGCAACCTTGCCAGAAATTTTATAAATAAAGATTCATTATTATTTTTACATCCACCCATATATATAAAACATGAAATATCTGGCATCTTCCAATTATAAAAAAGTTCCCCTTGGTACCTTTGAAGCCAACAAAGCAGATAAATCGCTTTATTTGACAATCTGTTCAGTTTCATGCCCTCCTGCTTAGCTTCTTCTGATATAACATCCACGAAACTTTTTACCATAAGCCTTTGCAGCTCTATATTAGCTGTGTATTTTATATTGCTAGATAAACTGGTAACCATCTGTTTCCATGTAGCGTAATTACTTCTTTTTATTTGGCTAATCTCAGAAATTGAAGGGGTTGGAATGCTTGCATCAATTATAACAACCTTTCGTTGGCTGTTCTTTAATCCAAGCTGGAACTGATAAAGTTCATTCATATACGACAGCTTGTCCTCTACACCATTAATCCTGACATAGCAGTTATAAAAAAGCTTTGGGTCACTGCCCCTTGCCTGTATACTTGTTTTAAAGTCATCAAAACCCTTACCCTTAATCCAAGCATTTGTACAATTAAGTACAGATGGTTTAGTGCCATACAGCCTCTCCATATCCATATCATTTTGAATTTCATCACGAAGCCATTTAAGATTAAAATACGCTGGAAAATCTCCAATGTCTGGAATATCTAGTTTATCTGGCAGAGAAACTCCCATATCTGATGTCATAAAGTTACTGTCTTTTTTATACTGTAAAAAAACTATATCACAGCCTGCACCAGATAAAACATTTAACAATAAAAGTTCATAATTACTGGCAGTACCTTCGTATAAAATTTTAGGCACTTTATTATCACCCAATTGGCTTAAAATTCTTTCAAACTTATAATAAAGCCAACACATAAATTTTATATATGCGTTTTTAAGCATGTTTTCATTTTTACCACTCTTACCAAGTTTATCTAATGTTTCATATATTGCCGAAGCCACAACACTGTTCTGATATATACTCATACGTGGAAGCCACTTTTTTAAACTTGCAGTAATAAAGCCTATATTTAACTGAAAATCCATCCCCATTATTTCACTGTAATATTCGAGATTATCCTTATCTGGGTTTGGAATTTTACCTTCTATAATAACTCCGACAGTTCTTGCCGCATTATAATATTTTTTAATAAACTCGTGTATTTCTTTATTATACCCGTTTATTCTGTAAAAAAACACTCCCTTGCTGCTTCTGTCATTCAAATCAACGAAAAAGTCATCAAGGTTTTGGATTTTAATATGCTCTAACATTAAATTCCCGCCTTTATCAATACCTGCTCATCTTGTTTTTATTCATTAATACCCCTAGACTTGCACCCACTATGCCACCAAGTATATGGGTAAGGTTCGCTACATTATCATTGACAAAAATGCCATCATATATTTGTCCTCCTATATAAATCACTGCAACTAATATAAGCGTAAGCGGTACTGTTCCCTCTTTAAAACTTGTAATAGGTGATAATAATATAAATGCAAATACAACACCGCTTGCTCCAAGTAGTTGTATACCTGGAAAAAAGATATAATTCACAACTCCTGTTACTAGTGCTGTAGATAAAATAACAAATAAAATATTGAGAGAACCATACTTTTCTTCAAGCAAAGGTCCTACAACCAATAACAGTGTAATATTTCCTATAAAGTGTTCCCAGCTAATATGCCCTGCTATATGTCCAAAAAAACGAAAATAAGTAAGAGGACTTGTCAGTGAAGAGCGGTATACACTAAATAATAAATCATTGGTATATCCCTTTGTCAGCCAATTTAGCACCAGTGCTATAAAACAAATAGCTGTAAATCCAAGAACAACGGGGGAATTAAATGATATTTTGAAACCTTGATTCTTCATTGCTGCACCTCAACCGATACTTTTAAATAATATTATAAATCATTTACAGACGGATATCAATAAACTAAACCTTACTTTTATATAAAAATTAAATGCTATGTAATCATACCTCTAATAAATTGATTGATATGCTCATATCTAACAGCAAGATTAATATTTTGCCCATCGTCAAATCCCCCTGAGCTTATTCCTATTACTTCGCCATACATATTTAATAATGCACCTCCAGAGCTTCCATGTGATATAGGTGCAGTAAACTGTATCATGTCAACAGTATCAATATTTCTAAAAGCAGAGATAATTCCATCAGAAACTGTATTAAACAGACCTAACGGGCTTCCTATTGCTACTACTTTCTGTCCTCTTGCAAGTTTCTGTCTGCCATTATACACTGGCAACGGAACTAGTTCTCTTTGTATTCTGATAACAGATAAGTCAAGTATTGGATTATATTTTATAAGCTCGTCTGTTATATATGTATTATCATCATTTTCAATTCTTACAGAAAAAAAACTGCCTGTACCTGTCACATGATTATTTGTCAATATAAATCCTTTTTTGCCAATCATAATTCCAGAACCTAAACTGGTTATATCTCCAGAATTATTATGAACTTCTATTAGTACAACAGAAGATGCTAGTTTTGCAAGCTGTTCATAAGACAGCTCTCTTTTATTCTCTGTTTTATCTACATTCCTTGAACTATGTTTTGGTATTACCATTTTTATTTTATTATAATTATGTTCTGATGTCGTTGATGTTATAATATTTGTTTGATATTCAGGAATTTTAATATCAGAAAAAGCACCTAAAGTAAATTTTAGTGATAACTTGTCAATCTGCTTTTCTAATTGTATATCAGACTGACACTGTAACATTAAAACATCACTTCCTGTCAATGTAACTGCATACCAAAATAAATATTCCTGCTTTTTAGTAACATTGCCAGTCACAATTTTTGAATTTAATTTTTCATTCCATATAAACTTTTCTGTATTAAACAAAAAATCAAACCAGAATAATACTTTAACAATAAAGTTTTTCAGCATAGAGCTGTTTGCCTGCTGTATTTCGCCAGTGTAGATTTTTCCAACGGCAATACAAGCTTCTGACAATATTTTTCTAAAATTAGTATTCTTGCACGCTGGCATTTTAATGCTTATTTCTTTTTGTCCGCTGTCTATCCATTTATTGTAACATTCAGAATAATAAGTTGTATCACCAGATAATGAAATATTTGGAAGGATGTTTACTCTTTTATAAAACCCTTTTCCATTTAATGTAAGTGTTCCTAAAGATTTGTCCATATCTTCAATATCTTTTAATGTGCCGCTGTCCCGACCTAAAGCCTTAACAAAATATACATCCTTACAGCCATTATTAAAACCACCTTTTATATGTGCAAAACTTTTTATTGAACTTATATTCATTACATTGTGTCTAAATTTAACAATTGTTTCTATAAAAACCACCTCTCAATTTTGGATATAATCATGTCACTAATATTAATTTTACCACCATATTTAAAAAACATCTACCAATTATGGATAATTTGTGGTACATTATTATCGTTATCCTAAAAATCATTATGCAATAAAAGGAGAACAGCATGAAAGACGCAGTTATATATTATAGCGTAGGTGCACTTCTTTACTGCCCTGCCAACAACGAAAACATATCAGATTCAATTATATTAGAAAAGTTTGGCAGCAGGTTTTCATTAGCTTTATGTCTGGAAGATACGATAAATGATAATTATGTAAAAGAAGCAGAAAATATTTTACTCAAATCATTAAATAATATTTATAAAGCACATAAAACAAAAGATTTTTATATTCCAAAGATTTTTATAAGAGTAAGAAATCCAGAACAGATACCACGACTTACTGAAAGAATGGCAGATACAGTAAAAATACTAACTGGATATATTGCACCTAAATTCTCTTTAGAAAATGCAGATAGTTATATATCTGCCGTAGAGAGTGTAACAAAAAAATATAAGCATAAAATATATTTAATGCCAATATTTGAAAATCCTGATATTATAAATTTACAAAACCGCTATAAAATTTTATATGGGCTGAAATCAAAACTTGATTGTATAGAAAAATTGGTATTAAATATACGTGTTGGAGGTAATGATTTAAGCCATATGTTTGGTTTAAGGCGGCGTATCAATGAATCCATACATAATATGAAACCTGTGAGTAATATTTTGACTGATATTTTAACTGTATTTGGCACAGATTATATTGTGTCTGGACCTGTATGGGAATACTATAGTGGAAATGGATGGGAAGCAGGTTTGAAAGAAGAAATAAATCAAGATTTATTATGTGGTTTTATTGGAAAAACTGTGATACACCCAAAACAGATTCCTGTAGTAAATAATGCTCTTAGTGTATCTGTTAGTGATTTCAACGATGCAAAATCTATACTCAACTGGGATAAAGCTTCTAATTCTTTTGTTTCTGGCAATATTGCAAAAGAACGAATGAATGAATATAAAACCCATTCAAACTGGGCGTTAAAAACTATTTTTATGACAGAATATTATGGATTAAAACAAGCAGGAGAAAATTTTTAATTTTTTCTCCTGCTTATCTAATTTAACTTATATTACATAATAAAATTATTTTGTAACTTTTATATTTTTATTTGCACCTTTAGCTTTAAGAATTTTCTTATAAGCTTTAACTTTATTCTTAGGTACTTTAGCTGTTGCCTTGCTATTTATTCCCTTAAATGCATTACTTCCAACTTTCTTAGCTGTAAGCTTCTTAGTCTTTATTACAATCTTCTTTAAGTTCTTGCATCCATTAAATGCGTTCTTACCAATTTGGTTAATATTTTTGCCGATTGTAACTTTCGTAAGTTTACTGTTATCTTTAAAGGCATTTTTTGCAATAGCTGTAACCTTATATGTTTTGCCTTTAATTTTAACAGTTGCTGGAATTACTGCCTTTTTGATATTCTTCTTAACACCCACATATTTTACTGTCCTTGTTCCACTTACAGATGTCACTTTGTAAATAGTATTTTTAATGGTAACCTTTGCACCCTTAACTACCTTAGATGAAGTTTCAATATCGTCCTTTGGAGAACTTGTTGCTACAGGAGCGTCTGTTACTAATGGTAAATTGGTAACAGATGGTTTGCTTGAAGCCACTGGTGTTGGTGCTACCGATGGAGCAGCACTTGCTGTTGTAACCGGTTTTGTACTTGGTGTTGCATTTGGTGTTGGCGAAGGCGTTGGTGAAGGTGTTGATGTTCCAGATCCTGTTCCTAAAATAATAGATGAGCCTCCTCCATTTATAGGTGGTCTATTTGTTACTGTTGCATCTGGATTACTTTCAGAATTTGATGTTACATCTACATAGCTAAGAACATATGTAGAAAAATTCTTACCATCAAAACTGATAGTATTCTTTTTACTATTATAAGAACATTGAGTCTTTGTAGGTTTAATCTCGCCATTTTTATCTTTGTGCAGGCAGATAATATAATATATCCTTACTGCACCTTGCTTTACAGGCGGAATATTATCAGGCAATTTCATACTGATTGTTACAGGTTTTGTAAGTTCATTTAATTCTGTTCTAGCAATTTCTTTTTTATCTTTCTTATCCTTACAAACACTAAACAATGAAATATCAAGTGTTATTGCATTTTTTGCTTCTACATTTGCATCACTGTTGCCTGCTTGTATTTCACGTTTTATAGCTTCTAGTATAATATCATTTTCCTTTTTCTCATTTTCAGTCATACCAATAGATTTTTTATCAACATTAAGCTCAATTTCTATAAATGCTGAACCAGACTCAATAGCTTTTATTGCTTTTTTAGCATTTTCTACATCTTCCTTTGTTATTTCGTCCGTAACACCAGTTTCTACTATTTCATTAAATATAGTTTTTAAGTTCTCCTTAATATTATCTTGAATATTTTTAAACTCTGTTTCACTTAAATTGGCCTCACCAACATTTGTTTCTATAGTAGTTCCACCTTCTCTGACTTCTACTTCTTCTGTCTTTACTATCAAGGAATTTACTGTTGTATCAGCTGTAAAATTGCTAAGTGTAATTATATATACACCATTAGCAGACTTTTCAGCATTTGAAACTTGGCATGTATTACTATTTATCGAAGCCTCCGCTGAAGTAATAGCATAACCTTCAGATGGTGTAATTATAAGTTGGATATTATCCTGTGTGCTAACACTAACAGCATTATTTGTTGTAAATGACTCTCCATCCACTTTCTGAATAGCTACCGAAGCATGTTCAACTTCATCAATATCAAATGTTACAGTATATTTTTTTGGCTCTGCACTTGGGCTTTCGCTTGGCTCTGCACTTGGGCTTTCGCTTGGCTCTGCACTTGGGCTTTCGCTTGGCTTTGCACTTGGACTTGCACTTGGCTCTGCACTTGGACTTTCGCTTGGCTTTGCACTTGGCTCTGTACTTGGACTTGCACTTGGAGTCTGTTCATTTGAAGTAACATTAAAACTTTTTACTTCCAATGCTCCATCCCACAAACCTAATCCAACATAAGCATTGTTATAGAAATCTTCGACACTGTCAAACGTATGATTTAGACACTCTTCTCCATCTATAGACACTGTGACACTATCCTGTGTTTTGACAATTTTTACTTTATGGAACTGATTATCATTAATATTTTTTGATATATGTCCTATCTTAATATCTCCATCCTTTGCAAAATTAAACAGACGTATATCTTGACTATCTTTTAACTGAATTGCATATGCACCATCAGGATTTATACCCTCTGATGCAAAGAAAATATTAATTATTCCTTTTTCGTATTTCAATTCTGTTTCTAGTGTATACTCCTTATCTGGAACTGCTGCAGCCGATATATAAGAATCATTTTTCGCAACGTTTGAAACACTCAAAATTTCACCATTAATAAACCAGTTGCCATCAGCTATAAATTTATCAATATTTGTATCAAAATTATTTTCATATACGTTAACTGTAAATGTTTTTGTTAAAGATTTATCCTCTGTAGCAGTTGCAGTAATTGTAGTGGTACCTGCTTTACGACCTGTTACATGACAAATTGTGCTGTCTGTTTGGTCATTCTCTATAGATACTATACTATTATCAGCAGCAATCCATGTAATATCCTGTGCAATCTCTGTTGGTAATAGATAGGCATTCAAATCAAGTTTGCTGTTAACATTAATGTTACTTTCAGCCGGAGAACTTGAATTAATTTCTATTGGTTTCTTAACTTGCTCTTTTTCCCATATACTATTCATTGGATAAATAGCAATATCTGCTGTAGCTGAAGCACCTTCTACAAATACACTGGCACCAAGGCTGGAAACAGATGGGAAAATCTGGTTCGCACCAGCAACAGTATAGTCCTTTGTAAAGACCTCTACACTTGCCTTGTCCACATATATAT